>JAZDMC010000058.1:0-3790 GCA_043801325.1 Candidatus Woesearchaeota archaeon
TTTATTTACATATTTCCTGTTGCTTTCTAAATATTTTATTTTTGCATTTCCAGGCAATAAGACTTCTTTTGCTCCATTTTTAATCAAATGAGCTTTTATTTTCTTCTCTCTTTTTTTAGACGGATGAAAAATATTAACCTCTAATTTAGCTGGGATAACTTTTGATAATTGAACTAATTCCTTCGGAACCAAAGCAGCAGCATTGCCATTAACAGAAATGACTGGAGCTTTTGCTTTTAGCAGTAAAACAGCAGCATTTTCTATTGATTTTATTGCGCTTTTAGTTGTCTTTTCACCAATTAAGTAATCGAATGCTTCTCCTCTGCCATGTGCTATCAAGCCGTGTATAGAAGTAATGCCTTTTTTTACTCCATCAGCTATTTTTTCCCTAGTAATTAAAGAAGCATATCTTGGATGGGATTTTGGTACGCTCATTTTTTAATCCTCTTCATTATACTTTCTGCATCTGTTTTCAAGCCTATCTTATTAAAAAAACTGCATATGTTTTTTACATCCCTTTCCAGAAATTCTTCTGCCCTTGGATGCCTTGCTGTTGTTGCCTGGGACATGTCAATAAAAACAGGTGTTTCATTGAAATTCAGAATATTGAATGCAGATAAATCAGCATGAACCAACTCCGATTTGTACAGCTTCCTCATATTATCAATAATTTTGTCTAAGAACAATTTTTTGTTTTTTGGGATTTTGTCTTTTAATTTCGGAGCTATCTCTCCCTCTGTTCCTACGAATTCCAAAACCAGCACATTATTTAAGAAAGTTATCGGTATTGGCACATTGACCTGCGCATCCCTCGCATTCATTAAGTTTCTATATTCTCTTTGGACCCATGCCAATATCACCTTTCTTTTTTTGTCTTTGAGGTTTAGGTACCTGGGATCATCCCTTATGTAGCTGTACATTATATTGAAATCACACGTTTCAAGCCTGTATATTTTCACTATTATCTTTTTGCCTTCATTAGTCAATGCAGAGAAAACATTGCTTTCTTTGCCTATGTTTATTGGGCTTTCCAGCCCTCTAAAATGGCCTTCTGACATAAGCTTGAATATAGTCCTGTTTGTAAACTCGTCAAAAACACCATGCATTGTCTTGAACTTTTCCCTTCCTTCCTTGAACTTTTCTCTTCTAGCTTTCATTTACTCTAAAGAATTAATCTAAGTTTATAAATATAGCCAAGATGCTTTAAGCTATTGTTATACTACTCTATAGTACTAATAAATAGAAAAGTTTATATACTACCTCTACTCAATAGTAGTGATAAGAACTATCACCTCTTTTCCCTGGCGATGCCTTCGGGTGTTGCTGGGGTTTATAATCATTAGAAAACTTATTAAATATTAAGTATTGTGGGTTATAATAAAATGCCTATAGCTACAATCGTTCAAGACAAAAAGATTGAAAACATAGACCAATTAATTCTAGACGCAACTAATAGTTTTCGTTTTAACCATACAAGAGCAAAAGATAAACTGATGAATGCTGAGGAACAGCTTACACGATTAGCAATTGATCAAGGCAGAAAAATAAGTGAATACCCACAATATGATAACATACTTATCGCTTGGAAATACCTAGGGCAGTATGACCACAAATATCACTAACTTTTTATACCCCTTAATTACTTCTTTTATTCTATGAAATCTATGGCATTTGCTCCAGCTAATATAAGCTGCATATTTGTAATTAAAAATGGCAAGAGTCCTGCAACGTCTGGATCATTAGGTCTTGGTTTTACTGTCAATAAGGGAGTTTTTGCTGCAATAACAAAAATTTCCAATAACAAAAAACTTCCAATAATTAAAAATTCATTAAAAAATAAGAAAATAATAAACAAAATTAATGTTAATAATAAAATTGGAAAAACAATAAAAAACAATAACAAAATCAATAAAACTATAATCTGCTTCAATAATAAAAAAACAAACTTTCCAACAATTAATTCTGTAATTAAGAAATTAACAAATGAAAAAGTTATTGCAGATATAAAATCAGAGCTTCCACTAGGCTATGGTTTTGGCATTTCTGGAGCAGCTGCATTAGCAACAGCATACGCACTAAATAAACTATTAAGATTAAAAAAATCAAAAAAACAACTGGCGTTAATCGCGCATATTGCAGAAGTAGAAAATGCTACTGGATTAGGAGATGTTGTAAATCAGTATTATGGCGGTTTTTTAATAAAATACAAACCAAGCTATTTGTTTAAAGTAAAGAAAATTATAATAAAGGATAAAACAATATATTATCAATATTTTAGCGGCATTGACACGAAAAAAACAATTTCCAACAAAAAAATAAAGAATAAAATCAACAATGCCGGATTAAATTCATTAAAAAAAATTAGAAAACTCAATAATAAAGATTTAAATCTGAAAAATCTGATCAAAACATCAAAGGAATTTGCCGTTAACAGCGGATTATTAAAGAACAAAGAAGTTATTGAAATGATAAAAAATATTGAAAAAAATAATGGAAACGCGTCCATGATAATGCTTGGCAATGCTGTTTTCAGCGATAAATATTTTAAAGGAAGCAAACAGTTAATAATAAAAGATAAGGGTGCTTGTTTGTGCTAAAAAAAGAAATGAGAGTTATTGGAATTGATGATTCACCTTTCAACAAGTTCAAGAAAGGCAATGTTTCAGTAATTGGAGCTGTTTTTCGGGGAGGTTTATTCTTAGATGGTGTTTTATCAACTAAAGCAGCTATAGACGGCAATAATGCAACAAGAAAGATAGCAGAGATGATAAACAAGTGCAAATTCAAGCCGCAGCTGCAATGTATTTTTTTGGATGGAATAGCAGTTGGTGGTTTTAATGTCATTGATATAAAAGAATTAAATAAAAAAACAAAAATTCCAGTAATAGTGGTAATAAGAAGAAAACCAGATATAAACAATATAAAAAAAATACTAATCAGGCTTAATAAAAAGAATAAAATAAAATTATTGGACAAAGCAGGCTCTGTTATCCCTGTTGATAAAATATATATTCAGCTTACTGGCCTGAGCATTGAAAAAGCAAAGGAAATTCTAAAGATTGTTTGTACAAGAAGCTTAATACCGGAACCAGTAAGAATTGCTCATTTAATTGCCTCTGGAGTAACTTTAGGAGAAAGCAGGGGCAAGGCTTGATATTATTTCCCGCATGGAATATAAATTTTTTTTGGGATAAGTAAGTATAACATACTCTCAAAACCTTTATTTCTTAAAGGTGAATCTTCTGGGAGCTTGAGTTGAGCATAGAATATTTTTAATTTATCGAATCTATCTACTTCAGCACGTCCATTAAGTGTAAAAGTCTGTAGGCAATAGCCTCCCTTTTCAAGATGTACATACACGCGGTCTATTGCAAATACTGGTTCTTCCAAATGCTCATGTCCAGAAAGTTTATATCTTTCATAAGGACAATGAAGAGGTGGATGTATTTGGTAAGAATGAATAATACCCCGCATGAGGTTTAGTTTATATTTGTTTGGTTGTCCCTCCAACACAAACTCTCCAATAGGGTGTTTTATCTGAGCTTCATGTTCTTTATAAAATGTCCCATCAACATCAAATTCTGTTGTGTTTAGTCCTGTAGGTAGAGGTTGCAAATCTGAAAAGTTGCATGTTTCTTCATAAAATACTAAAAATTCCAAAGGGAGCTTTTTAGGATCCAATTGTCTTAGTATTTTCCTAAACACTTCTGAATCCTGATTCTTTACTGAATCTAATAAAGTACCCATATTAAAACATTAGAAATACAATCATATTTAAAATTATACAGTT
>JAZDMC010000061.1:0-3470 GCA_043801325.1 Candidatus Woesearchaeota archaeon
CAAAAGGACATCCTATAAGCCCTACTGGAATTGCGCAAATAGTGGAAATAACAGAGCAGCTAAGGCACGAATCCAAAGAACGGCAAGTAAGCAATGCCAAGATTGGTTTGGCGCAAAACATCGGTGGTGCGGGTGGGACAGGAGTAGTAAATATTCTTAGGAGAAGTAATTAAAAATTATTTGATTTCTCAAGAAATTTATCCAGCATTTTTTTGTTTTCGTCTCTTCTTGAACACTCTACATAAAAGCCAAGCTCAAGGTTGTCCATTAAGTCTGCTGCATAATTTTTAGTTGCAGAAGCTTTTATTAACCCCAATACTTTTTTTGAGTGGCTTGCTATCTTAGATGCAATTGAATCTAAAAACTGGTTAATTTGTTCTTCAGGTACAAGAAAATCTGCAAGGCCCCATTCAAGTGCAGTCTTACTGTCTATAGAATTTCCTGTAAAGAGCATATATTTTGCCCTCCCAAGGCCAATTAGCCTTGGCAGCCTTTTAGTGCCGCCAATAGGAGGTACAGTTGCTAATGATATCTCCGGATGCCCAAATTTTGCTGAAGGCAATGCAACCCTTATATCGCATGCCATTGCTAATTCATTTCCCCCTCCTACAGCATGGCCTTGTATTACGGCAATGAAAACGTGCGGAAGAGCTTCAATCTTAGAAAAGACATCCTGTACAAATTTCATTTGTTTCTTAGTTTCTTCAGCATCAAGGCTGCCTATTTTTCTTTCCCATTTAATATCCCCACCAGAGCAGAATGATTTCCCCATACCTTTTAGTATGATTACCTTAAGTTTGCTTCCTTTTATTTCTTCAAGCACTTCATCCAGGGATTTTATCATATCAAAATCAAATGCGTTGTGCTTTTCAGGATTATTAAGCAGTATTGTCCCTATATTCCCTTTGCTTTGAAATATTATTTTATTGTTGTTTGCCATCATGATTTTGGGTTAAGTATATGTATTGCTTTTCCCATTGTTGCTTCTGCTGCTTCCATCAAACTCTCGCTTAATGTTGGGTGCGGATGCACTGTAGAAGCCAGATCTTCCAAAGTAGAGCCCATTTTTATTGCAAGTGCTGCTTCACTTATAAGATCAGATGCTTCGCTTCCAACAATCTGCACCCCAATAATTTTGTTATCTCTTTCGCTAGCAATTATTTTCACAAACCCTTCTGTTTTATCTTTGGTCATTGCCCTGCTTGATACACTAAAAGGAAATTTCCCTGTTTTTATTTTAATGTTTTTTTCTTTTGCTTCCTCTTCACTTAATCCCACAACAGCGACTTCTGGATCAGTAAATACCACAGCAGGAACAATAAAATTATCGTAACTGCTATTATTTCCGGAAATTGCTTCTGCAACAAACTTTCCCTGGCTTGATGCCTTATGGGCAAGCATAAGCCCGGTAGAAATATCCCCTATCGCATATATATTATCATCGTCTGTTTTCAAATTTTTATTGACTTTGATGAACTCCTTTTCATCCAATTTTGCTTTTGTGTTCTGCAAACCGAGTTCTTTTGTGTTAGGTTTTCTTCCTACTGCAACCAGAACCTTATCAGCGTCCAGCAAAACTTTGCCTTTTTCTTTTGAGTTTACTGCAACTTTATTATTTTCAATTTTGTCTGCTTTTGCATTGAGATAAATTTCAACATTAATTTTCTCAAGGTTATTATGTAAAATATTTACGATATTTTTATCAACTCCTGGCAAAATCTGGTCTGTCATTTCAACAATAGAGACTTTGCTGCCAAGTTTTGCATAGACAGTTCCAAGTTCCAGCCCTATGTAGCCTCCGCCAATAACAACAAGGTTTTTTGGAATCTCTTCAAGGTACAAAGCATCCCTTGAACTTATAACCTTCTTGCCATCAAACTTAAAGTTTTCTAACTCAATTGGTTTTGAGCCTGTAGCAATAACTGCTTTTTTAAAATCAATATAAGAGATGTTTTTTCCATTGGTTACCTTTAACTTATTGGAACTTTCAAAAAAAGCAGTTCCTTTCACTACTATTACATTATTTTTTTTGCATAAAAATTCAATGCCTTTGTTAAGCTTGGAAACTATATTATTTTTCCATTCCTGCATCTTCTTAAAATCTATTGTAACATTACTAGCATTAATCCCCATATTAGAAGTATTTTTTATTTTGTCAAAAAACTCAGACGCAGAAATCATGGCTTTTGATGGAATACATCCATAATTAAGGCAGATTCCCCCTAACTTATCCTCCTCAACCAAAAAAACCTTTTTGCCCAGCTGGCCAAGCCTTATAGCAGCCACATATCCTCCAGGGCCTGCGCCTATTACAGCAACTTCTGCTTTCATATTACTGTCTGGGCTCATTTTGTTTTATTGTTTCCATTTGTCATTAATAAATGTAACGATTTATTATGTGCAAAAAGAGAATATTTAAAAAGCTTTTATTCTTGCTGTTAGTATGTCAGTTTTAGTATAAGTATAATATACATAACCTATGATAAAAATGTTAAAAGGAAAGATTGCATTAATAACAGGAGCCTCAAGGGGCATTGGAGAAGCTATTGCTATTGAATTTGCCAAAAATAATGCTGATGTTATAATTAATTATTACAGCAATCAGCAAGAAGCCCAAAAAGTTGTTGATAAAGTGAAAGAGTTTGGTGTTAAATCAATAGCTATTAAAGCGGATGTGTCAAATTTTGATGAAGTACAACAAATGGCTGCAACTATACAAAAAAATTTTGGGAGGGTAGACATCTTAGTCAATAATGCCGGAATTATAAAAGATAAAACATTAAAAAATATGAGTTTAGATGAGTGGCAATCAGTCATAAATACCAACCTTAATGGTGTTTTTTATGTAACTAAATCCATTCTGCCATTGATGGGAGAAGGGGGGAGGATAATAAGCATTTCATCTATTGTAGGCCAATATGGCAATTTCGGCCAGTGTAATTACGCAGCTTCTAAAGCAGGAATTATCGGCCTTACAAAATCTTTGGCAAAAGAGGTTGGGAAAAAAAAGATAACAGTAAATGCTGTTGCTCCTGGTTTTGTAAATACTCGTATAACAAAAGATGTGCCTTTTTTGAAAAGGAAGATGATGAACTACATAACACCATTGAAAGAAGAAGCTACGCCAGAAGATATCGCTAATGTTGTTTCTTTCTTAGCGTCAGATAAGGCCAGGTACATAACCGGAACTGTAATAAATGTAGATGGTGGTTTAACATTTTGATTTATTTTTATATATAAAAACATTAGATTTATATATAACTTGTTCATTCTAGAAGTTGAGTTTTTCTGGGATTTCCCAAGAAACTTAGAAAATATGAGGTAAAAAGAAATATGTACAACCAAGATAGAAGTTACGGACAGAGTTTTGCTCCAGTCAAAGTTGGAGATGAAATAGATGTAAAAATAGAAGCTGTAGGAGAGAAAGGAGATGGCATTGCAAAGAAAGATGGCTTTGTTTTGTTTGTTCC
>JAZDMC010000079.1:0-6748 GCA_043801325.1 Candidatus Woesearchaeota archaeon
AAATGCCTTGTCTCTAATATTATCACAGCAATAGATGACGTTATATATCTCATCTGGATGAATGAGTTCCTCAAATCGCTTCTGCTTATGCAATTTGATAGCTGTTTTTATCCATTTAACTTCTGTTGGATATTCTTCTCCATCACCTTTCAAAAACTTGTAGAATTGCTTGATTATTTGCTTAAAATCGCTAATGGTTGCCGCAGAATACCACTTATTTTGGTTAATCTTTGACACAAGTTCCTGAATATCTTCCTTTGTAGCTACCTCAAAGTCTGTTTTAAGTAGCTTTGAGAGTGTTCTTAGGCCCATAGAGAGCCGTGCAACTCTTGGCTGTCCAACATCATTAGCCAGCAGATACTTATGATATCTCTTGATAACATCCTTATTTCGTTGGCTTATTTTCGTCTTTTTCAAGCGCTTTAGCTCTTTTTCCAATACCTCTTCATTCCTATAGATGTTTAGTCTGTTTGTCATGGTTTCTATTAGGGCAAGCAGTTATAAAAGCATGTTTACATTCTACTTTACCTAAACTGTTAACGCAGAATCAGACCTGAGATAAGTATACGGCAGCCGGGAATTGAACCCGGATCGCAAGCTTTTTCTGGTTATGCATGGGAAGCTCGAATCATACCACTAGACCACTGCCGTGCAATATAGTTTTAGTGGTTTGTTCTTTATATTAATAGTTTATCATTATTTTAAAAACAAAAAAACTATAAATAAGGTATACGCAGTTTAAGTTTATGGTTATTATAAGCCAGAATCCTGTTGATAATGTCATAATTGGAGTAATAGCTATTGTCTTTCTTGTTTTTGTTGCTGATAAGGTAGTTATGAAAACAATAAAAATAAGTAAAAAACTTGGCATATCTCAGATTTTTATAGGCTTGACAGTGATTGCCATAGGCACTAGCTTGCCGGAGATAACTACAAGTGTTGTTGCTAGTATGGAAATACTAAGAGGGAATATAGACCCTTTTATAGCGTCTAGTACTGTTTTAGGAACAAATATAGGCTCAGATATTGTGCAGCAAACACTAATTCTGGGTATTGTAGGTCTTTTTGCAGTTATGCGCTTAAAGGCTCTGCGTGTAAAAAAAGAATTTCTTAAAGAGGATGGGGTTGTACTTATTTTAGCAGCTATTTTACTGCTATTGTTTGCATCAGATGGTAAACTAAGCAGGATAGAAGGCGCAGTTATGTTTTTTGGCTATATTGTTTTTCTATGGTTCTTATGGATGAGAGAAGATAAGGATATTCATAGGCATCATACAAGAGTGGATTTAGACGGTAATGACAAGAAAGCCATATTTTTAGATATTATTCATATTATCATGGGGATTGTTATTGTAATCTTTAGTGCGGGGTATGTGTTAAGAGTTGCATCTTTTTTTGTAACAAGATATGAAATAGGCGGGTCTTTGATAGGGATCTTGGCAATTGGTGTTGCAACTGCACTTCCTGAGCTGACAACATCTATTACAGCTATGTTTAGAGGAGCTTCCTCAATATCTATAGGAACATTAATAGGGAGCAATATAACCAATCCTATGTTTGCTGTTGGATTAGGGGCAATGATATCTTCTTACCAAGTGCCTAGACCAGTAATTGTATTTGACATTCCAGTTAAGATAATAACCTCGCTTATTGTATTGTTCTTTTTATGGAGGAAGAAAATGCTGACAAGAAATGAAGCAGGAATCTTAATAGCTATTTATTTTACTTATATATTGGTAAGGCTAAGGTATTTTGCTGTGGACATATAAAAAAGAAAAAAATTATTATTCCTTCTGCTCTTCTTCTGAATATGAAGGAATTGCTGCTCGGCTTATGATGATTATATCTCCTACCGATTTCACAAGCTGGTGCGGTACAATAACACCTTTTGCAGATCCTAGAACTTTGCTAAGGAAAGAATTTTTTGTTGCTTTGACACGCCAGCCAAATACCTTGTTCTGTGTTATAATTGACTCTTCAACATCACCAAAATACTCTCCTGTATCTGTAAATACTCTCATGTCGTAAGTTTCAGATATACTTTTCATTTTAAGCATTATGCACCACCTTCGTTATTATGAAGTTATTTAAATGGCACAAGTATTTAAAATCTTCGATTTTGTTCAATTATTTAGCACTTTAAAGTCGGTTCATATTACCTTATTTTGGGTGGCATTGAAAAGTCCTCACATTCGTTCGGGGTGCCATCGGCTCACACTTAATATTTTTAGCAAAAGCTGACATTCTCCGTAGGAGCCATCCCTCTTGTCATCTTGATTCTTAGTTAGCAGGTGTTCGCATATTGATGGCACCCTCCAACTTCTCAAGGCTACCTTATTTTGGGAACTTTTTTAAAAGCATAGCTTATATTGCACAATATGAATTACAAGAATCTTACAATAATAGGGACTTCCCATATAGCAAAACAGAGTTTAGATGATGTAGAGAAAGAAATAGAAGGCAAAAAGCCAGACATAATTGCCTTGGAGCTTGATAAAAGAAGATTATATAGTTTATTCAGGAAACCAGGTAAAATAAGGCTCTATGACATAAGAAGGATTGGCCTTAAAGGATTTATTTTTTCTTTGATAGGCGCGTGGGCTGAAAAGAAGCTTGGGGAAATGGTTGGAGTGGCTCCTGGCTCTGAGATGAAAAAAGCTGTTAAGCTGGCAAGAAAGTATGATATAAAGATAGCATTAATTGACCAGGACATAGAGATTACATTGAAAAGGTTCTCAAAAAGCCTGACATGGAAAGAAAAATGGAATTTTGTAGTTGATATAGTGAAAGCATTTTTTACCAAGAAAAAGGCCTTGGAATTTGACCTGACAAAAGTTCCAGACCAAAAGATAATCAAAAAACTCATAGGGCAGGTTAAAAAAAGATACCCAAATATTTACAAAGTTCTTATTGAGGAAAGAAATAATGTTATGGCTGGTAATCTAAATAAGATTATGGAAACTTACCCGGAAAAGAAGATATTAGCTATTATTGGAGCAGGGCATGAGGAAGACATTCTGGAATTGATAAAAAAACCCAATATTAGTTATTCTTTTAAAGTTGGATAAAGATTTTCGACACATTTAAATATAATATTTATCAAAGTTAATTATATGGGAGAAATAGTTGATTTATGGGATAAGGTAAAGAAGTATTTTAAGTTTACTCCATCAGAGCTGAGGGGCTTAATCATAGCAATTTTAGTTATAGCTTTCATCATTTCTTTCAGGGAGTGGGGCTATGGAAGAGTTTTCAGCTTAAGAATAGGGTTGTTTAATTATTTCAATGCTATTTTGATTGTGGCTCTGTCTTTTCTGATTCATATTTCTGTACAGAGAATTTGGGCATTAGGCACTGGATACAGGCTAGAATGGAAAATGTGGAGCATTGGATTATTAATCGGACTGATAATGGCTTTTTTAACTAATGGACTGTTCTGGCTCATACTTCCCGGAGGCTTTATGGTGCATCATTTAGCCGGCCATAGGCTTGGATGGTTTAGGTATGGAATAAATTACTGGGCTGTAGGCCTGATTGCAGTAACAGGACCTGTGGCTACTATAGCACTTGCTGCAATATTCAAAGCTGTCAGTGGTTTGGTAGTCAATTCATTGATAGAGAAAGTTATTATGTTCAACATTGCTTATGCTGTTTACAGCATAGTTCCAATACCTCCTCTGGATGGCAGCAGAACATTTTACGGCAGCAGGATGCTTTATGCTTTTTCAACTGCAGGCATAGTAGCAGCCGCAATATTATTAAACTTAAACATTAGTGTGTGGATTGCAGTCATATCTTCATTTTTCATTGGGATAGTATTATGGCTTTTGTATTATATATTTTTTGAGGCGAAAGCCTGGAAAGAATAATAAAAATGGCAGAGTTTTTTTTCAAGAACTGGGCTGAGTTTTTCTTCTTTGTAGTTATGGTTATAGGGCTGATATTTGGGTTTTGGGCTACAAGTTTTAGCGCAGTTATAAGCTATATTGTTGTTTTTCTAAGCGGCATGATTGGCGGAAGATTGATATATGATAGAAAAGGCAAGATAACATTTCCATATTATATTATCATTATAGGATTTTTAATAGGCTATGTAATTGGAACATTTTATGGCAGTAGGAAAGTGGTTATAGTATTATTTATTTTGGGTGTTTTGTTAAGCTACCATCTTTGTAATAAAGGTTATATTAAGGATGTTTTTGTTTGAAGTTCATAACCTATATAAATAAAAACGTATTCTTTAGGGCTATGGTTAATATCAAAAACTTTACTCCAAGGCTATATCAGGAGACAATTATGGCTTCTTGCGCTAAGGGTAATTGCTTGATTATATTGCCAACTGGCCTTGGAAAAACAAAGACGGCTATACTAGCTGCTGCTCAAAGACTTAATTCCTTCCCTAAATCAAAAATACTTTTTCTTACTGTTACAAAACCTTTAGCTGAGCAGATATATAATGAAGTAAAAGAATGCATTGATGTTGATGAAAGCAAAATAACATTATTTACTGGCTCTGTTGCTCCAAAAAAAAGGCAGGAATTATGGGAGAATGCTGTTGTAATCGTAAGCACACCTCAATGCATTGAGAATGATATTATAAACAAAAGGATTGATTTAGAGAATGTTTCTTTAGTTATAGCTGATGAAGCGCATAATGCTGTCAAGGATTATTCTTATACATGGGTTGCAAAGCAGTACCATAAAAAATCAAAATTTCCAAGAATTATTGGTCTAACTGCTTCACCTGGTTCTGATTTAGAAAAAATCCAGGAAGTCTGCAAAAATCTGTACATAGAAGAAATTGAAATAAGGACTGATAAAGATCCGGATGTAAAACCATATGTCTATGAAATTGATATTAATTGGGTTACTGTTGAGCTGCCAAAGGTATTTTTAGATGCCAGAAAATATCTGCAGGATTTTTTGAATAGTAGGTTAGAGAAATTGAAAGCGTGGGGAATTTTAAGAAGAACAAACTTAAAGTATGTAAGCAAAACTGAGTTATTGGGCTTACAGGCAGAGTTGCGTGGAAGGGTTTCTTCTGGAGAAAAGGATTTTACTTTGTGGACTGCAATTTCTGTTTTAGCAGAGATAATGAAAGTCAGCCATGGCTTGGAGCTATTAGAAACACAAGGAATAATTCCACTGTATACCTATATGAATAAATTTAACAATGATGCAAGCACTACAAAAGTAAAAGCTGTAAAAAATATTGTTAAAGATTTAAACTTTAGGTCTGCTTTTGTTAAGGTTTCAAGATTATATGAGGAAAAAGTTGAACATCCAAAGCTAGTGGAATTACAAAAAATTGTTGAAAATGAAATCAAAGAAAACAAGGATAATAAAATAATTGTTTTCAATCAATATAGGGACAATGCCGCTGATATTGTTAATAAACTCAATACAATAAGTAATATTAAATCAAAATTGTTTGTGGGGCAATTAAAAAAAGGTGAAACTGGCTTAACACAAAAAGAGCAAAAAGCCGTTTTAGATGAGTTTAGAGAAGGAAAGTTTAATGTTTTGGTTGCAACTTCAATTGGAGAGCAGGGTTTGGATATACCACAGGTAGATACCGTTATTTTTTATGAGCCTATACCAAGTGCTATAAGGCAGATACAAAGAAGAGGTCGTACAGGAAGGCATGGTGAAGGAAAAGTAATTGTTCTGATGACTAAAGATACAATGGATGAAGGCTTTAGATGGAGTGCGCATCATAAAGAAAAAAGGATGTATAGGAATCTGGATAATTTGAAGGGAAAATTAAGTTTGCTTTTGAATACAAAGGAAGAGAAAATTACCAATTATGTTAAGGAAGACAGGATAAAAATTTTTGCTGATTTCAGGGAAAAAGGTTCTGGAGTGATAAAAGAGCTTATTGAACTGGAAGTTGATTTGAAACTTGATGCCTTGCCAAATGCCGATTATATTCTAAGCTCGAGGGTAGGAGTTGAATTCAAAACAGTCGAGGATTTTGTCCAGAGCATTATTGATGGGAGATTATTGCAGCAGATTAAGAATTTAAAGAATAATTTTGAAAGACCTTTGTTAGTTATAGAGGGAATTGAAGACATTTATTCTGTAAGGAACGTGCATGCAAATGCCATAAGAGGCATGTTGGCGGCAATAACTGTAAGCTATGGCGTTCCAATCCTTTATACTAAAAATTTCAAGGATACTGCGCAGCTGCTTAACATAATTGCAAAACGCGAACAGGAAGAAACTAGCAAGGATTTTTCTTTGCATCCGGAAAAAAAGAACTTAAGCATTAAAGAGCAACAGGAATATATTATAAGCTCCTTGCCAGGTGTTGGCTCTGGTTTGGCCAAACCATTACTTAAGCATTTCAAAAGCGTAAAAAATGTTATTAATGCAGAACAAAAACAGCTTGAGGAAGTTGAAAAGATAGGAAAGAAAAAAGCAGAGAGAATAAAAGATATTGTTGATAGGGAGTATCAAGAGTTGTAAGTGAAATTTAATATCAGATACCTTTTTATACTAATAATACATCATCAAAGAGTGAGGTGGGAATATGAATACTTCAACAATAATTTTGATAATAGTTGCTGTAATTGTGCTGTTTGTAATTCTATTGTATAACAGCCTAATTAGACTAAGGAATCAGGTTAAAAATTCCTGGGCGCAAATTGATGTCCAGCTAAAGAGAAGGAATGACCTTATCCCAAACTTAATTGAAACTGTTAAAGGCTATATGAAGCATGAAAAAAGTGTTTTAGAGAATATAACA
>JAZDMC010000036.1:0-2331 GCA_043801325.1 Candidatus Woesearchaeota archaeon
AAAAACACAATATATAGTGTTTGTTAAGGGGGCTATATACCACATATAGTGTTTATATGGAGTAGTAAAATGACACAAAAGATTTCTGAAATAAAGAAGCGTGATGGAAGCGTAGTTAAGTTTGAAGAAGATAAGATAACCAATGCCATATTTAAGGCTGCACGGTCTGTTGGCGGCAAAGACATTGATGAAGCTAAAAAACTGGCTGATAAAGTGTTTAAGGAGCTTGAACACGTGAACGGAATTCCAACAGTTGAGCACGTTCAGGACATGGTTGAAAAAGTGCTGATAGAGGCAGGGCACGCCAAGACAGCCAAGGCTTACATTGTTTACAGGCAGAAACGCGCAGAATTGAGAGAACAAAAGATGCGTGTTCTGGAAAAAGATTATTTAGATGAGGTTGATAAAAGGTTCGATATTAATGCTTTGCGTGTTTTAAAATCAAGATATCTGAAGAAAGATGAAAATGGAAAATTAATTGAGACTCCAAAAGAATTGTTTACCCGAGTGGCTGTTCATGCTGCTATCCCAGATATTTTCTATGATTCCAAAATTTATGATATAAATGCCCGGCAGAAAACTTTTGAGGTTTCTGATTTTGATGTTGCTTCTGTTGATGGCAAGTTTTCTATTGGAAAGTATAAGCTGAATAAGTACCATATGGATGGTGTGTGGAGAATATATGAAAGGCACAATAAGGATAAGAAGATGTTGGTTTCATGGTCTCAGTTTTTGGATTTGTTAAAAGAGGGTTATTTTTCTGCTTATGAGAAAAATATTGAAGAGCTCTATTCTTTAATGGTTACAAAGAAATTTATGCCAAATACTCCTGCAATAGCTAATTTTGGGAATGCTTTGGGGATGGGTTCTGCATGTTTTGTTTTAGGCGTTAATGACAGCATGGAAAGCATTATGGACACTTTAAAGTATACTGCAATCATACATAAAAGCGGCGGTGGGACAGGGTTTAATTTTTCTTCAATAAGGCCTTCTGGAGATTTTGTTTCTTCTACATCTGGAGCTGCTTCTGGACCTCTTTCTTTTATGAAAATGTTTGACACAATGACAGAAGTTGTAAAGCAGGGTGGTATTCGTAGGGGAGCTAATATGGGTATATTGAACAGCAACCATCCTGATATTGAAAATTTTATTGTCTCTAAGAGCGGAAATAAAGGTTTGCGTAATTTTAACATATCTGTTTTGATGATGGGTGATTTTTGGGATTGTTATGAGAATGACAAGCCATATCCCTTGGTTAATCCACGTAATGGAGAGGTTGTTAAGACTATAAGCGCTAAGATGCTGTTTGACAAGATTGTTTACCAGGCATGGGAAAGCGCTGAACCGGGAGTTATTTTCTATGATACTGTAAACAAATATAACCCTTTTTTAGAGTCATTAGGGCCTATTGTAACAACAAATCCATGTGGTGAAGTCCTTTTATATCCTAATGAACCCTGCAATTTGGGCTCTATTAATGTATGGGCGTTTGCAAAAGAAGATTCAGATGGAAATGTGTATTATGATTGGAATGGATTAAAAGATGTTGTGTATAAGGCTGTTAGATTATTGGATAATGTTATTGATATCAATAAGTTTCCTTTGAAGCAGATCGAGGAAATGAGCTTATTGACAAGGAAGATTGGTTTAGGGATTATGGGCTTAGGTGATTTGTTGTATGAATTAAGGTTAGCGTATGATTCTGATGAAGGCAGAAATTTTATAGAGAAGATTATGCAGTTTGTTGAGTATTATTCCAAAGTTGAAAGCATTGAGCTTGCTAAAGTTAGAGGTAAACTGACTTATTTTGATAAGAGTTTTTATAAGGAAGGTAAAATACCTGTTAGGGGTTTTGAGCTTTCTGATGAATGGGATTTTGACTGGAACCAGGTTTCTTCAGATATCAGGAAGTATGGAATAAGGAATGGCTATACTACTGTTATTGCGCCTACTGGAAGCATTTCAATGATTGCTGGCTGCAGTTCTGGAATTGAGCCTGTTTATTCATTGGCTTTTGAGAAGAATGTTAAGGTTGGAGTCTTTTATTATATCGATCCTGCTTTTGAAAGGGCTTTGAAAAGAAACGGTTTGTATTCTGATGATTTAATGGAAGAAATTTGTGAGAATAACGGCTCTGTTATTGGGTTGGAAGATTTTCCTGCTGAACTGCAGAAGGTTTTTGTTACTGCTACTTCAATGACTCCTGAAAGCCATATTCGCGCATTAGCTTCTGTGCAGAAATGGGTTGATTCTGCTATTTCCAAAACAAATAACTTTCCTGCTGATGCTACTGTTGAGCATATGAAAGAGAGTTATATTTTAGCCCATAAG
>JAZDMC010000005.1:0-7462 GCA_043801325.1 Candidatus Woesearchaeota archaeon
GAATAAATTCTTTCTCTGCTCGATTTTTTTAATTCATAATCCAAAACAGCTTCAACCATTTTTTTTGGACCACAATTAAAAAAATAACATTCACTGGGAAGATTATAAAACAAATCACTAACAATTCCTTTTTTTCCATAACTTCCATCTTCTGTTGCAACTCTAACTTCTCCAAATTCTTTAAATTCATTCAAATAAGGAATATGGTCTTTATCCTTTGCACCAAGCAAACTAATAACATTTGCCTTTTTAGACAGAATTTTAGCTAACAGATAAATGCCAGCAATACCGCACCCACCTCCAACTAAAACAACATTACTTCCTTGTTTAACATTAATCCCTTGCCCATAAGGTCCTCTTATAAAAAACTCATCACCTTTTTTCAATGAACAAAATTTTTTAGTAAATTCTCCTCTCTCAAGCACTCCAATTGTTAAAGGCTCATCATCCATAACAGAAAACGGTTTTTCTCCAATTCCAGGTATCCATGCAAAAACATATTCTTTAATAAATTGATAATTAATCTTTAAATGTGAATCTTTTGCCCTATTAATAAGATCATCCATCAACTCGCAAAGATGCCCATCAAGCTTTTCTTTGTATTGTTTAATTTTTTCATCAAACTTCATTTTAATTTTTAACATATGTTTTGTATTCTAATTACAATTTCATTAATTAATATATCTGGTGTAGATGCACCTGCTGTAACACCAACATTTTCTTTATTCTTAAACCATTCTTTTTTTATTTGGTCAGTTTCTTGTATAAAATAAGTTTCAACATTCAATTCCTTGCATTTTGCAACTAGTTCCTTGGAATTGCTGGAATTCTTTCCGCCAATTACAATCATTACATCTGCTTTTTCTGCAATTTCTTCTGTATCTGATTGTCTTTGTTTAGTAGGATTGCATATAGTATCAACATAAACATAATCCTCATCTAAATTTTTAAGATTTAATTCTAATTTTTTAAATTTATTATTCAAAATTTTATTTATATTATCAATTAATTGTTTGTAACCTGTTACAGACATTGTTGTTTGAGAGATTATAGCAGCTTTATCAAAATTGTTTATATGCTCAGCAACAGAAGCAGCATCATTTGGATTGTCAACAATAAATGTATCTTTCCCTTTAATGTAATAACTTATTCCTATTGCTTCTGGATGGTTTTTCTTGCCAAACAAAATTACCTCATAACCATTATTTTTTAATTTAATTGCAACATTATGAACCAAAGTTACTAACGGGCATGTAGCATCTTTCAACTTATCATTAACAATGCCTTTCTGCTTTAATTCCTCATAAGTTGTTCCTGGCTCTCCATGCGCCCTTAGCACAGTAACAGCATTATCAGGAATTTCTTTAATACCATTTACAAACACTATCCCTTTTTTCTTTAGCTCATCAATAACCCTTTCATTATGCACCAACTGCCCATAAACATAGATCTTCCCATTATTAGATGCAGTTTCCTCTGCTATTTCTATTGCTTTCTTAACCCCGGAACAGAATCCTGCATGTTTTGCAACTGTTATTTTCATTTTTTAGTCCGCTTAAAACCACCAGCCTTATACACAGTATACCTTCCTTTTTCTTTTTGAGAAGTCTTTTCCTCAGGATACACATCATATTGTTCAGTCTCATCAAAACCGCAATCATTGCATCTAATACACTTAACTCCCATATAATCAACTATCTTTACATTACTGGATTTGCATTTAGGGCATTTGTTCTTCATAAACTAGTAGAAATCTCTAAGATTTATTAAGGTTTTTATCAGATAACCTTCTTCCCATCCTTAATAATATGAATAACATTCACCGGGCATGAATCTGCAGCATCTTTTACTGTATGAAAATCCTTTTCTTTGATTTCAAGCTCAAATATTCCTTTGCCAGCTTCTTTGCTATTTTTAAGCTGCACCTTGCCATCGTCTTTCATCTCAAAAAAATCACCTGCAACCGCTTCGCATGCGCCGCAGCCTATGCAGTTAGCTTTGTCATGTTGTAATTTGATCATCTTATTTTCCTCCACTTATTTTTACGTATAAAGTGTATATTATTGAGATTATTAAATAAATAGGTATTATAAAAATTGCAATACTGAAAAACACTGCTTCCTCAAAACCAAAAACAGCATAAAAAGCATTATGTAAAACTATTGATAAAAATCCTAAAACAACAATTATCCAGAGATTCTTCCAGCTTAATGTAAAAACTTTTTTCCAGTTTATTTTTTTCATTTTTATTCCTCAAATTAAAATTTTAAGTTAATTTTTCAATGCCTGAACTGTCTTATCCCGGTAAACACCATTGCCATATTATATTCATTAACAGCATCTAAAACCTCTTTGTCTCTAATTGATCCTCCGGGCTGTATTATAGCAGTAATTCCTGCTTTTGCAGCTTCATCAATTCCATCTCTAAACGGAAAATAAGCATCTGAAGACATTACAGAACCTTGTGACCTTCCTTTTGACTTGTCTGCAGCAATCTTAACAGCATCAACTCTTGAAGTCTGTCCTGCGCCAATCCCTGTTGTCACACTATCTTTAACAAAAACAATAGCATTGGATTTAACATGCTTGTTAACCTTAAATGCAAAGAGCATGTCTTCAATTTCTTTTTCAGTTGGCTTTCTTTTGCTTACAATCTTAAGGTCTTTTTTAGATATCTTTATGTGGTCTCTTGTCTGTACCAGCATTCCACCAGTTATTTTTGTCATAGCATAGCCAGGGCATGGTTCTGTTATTGAGCCGGTTTCCATCAGCCTCACATTTTTTTTCTGTTTTAAACTTTTCAAAGCATTTTTTTCAAATTTAGGGCAGATAACAACCTCTATAAAGCATTTCTTCATAGCTTCAGCTGTTTCTTTGTCGCAATTCCTGTTCAAAGCAACAATAGAGCCAAAAGCTGACAATGGATCAGCCTCTAAAGCTAGTTTATATGCTTCATCAATAGTTTTTCCTGAAGCAATGCCGCAGGGGTTGTTATGTTTTATAACAGCTGCAGTAGGTTCATTAAACTCTTTTATCAATTCAAAAGCAGTCTCCATATCAAGTATGTTGTTATAAGACAACTCCTTTCCATGCAGTTGTTTTGCATTTGTTATGCAACATTCACCAATAAAAGGATCCTTATAGAAAGCTCCTTGTTGATGCGGATTTTCACCATATCTTAAATCCTGGATTTTTTTGAACGTTAGGTTAAATGTTTCTGGAAATTTCTTTCCGAATTTTTCATTTAGATACTGGTTTATGATTGTATCATACCTTGCAGTATGCTCAAAAGCCTTTAATGCCAGGCTTTTTTTCAAATTTTCATCAGTTTTTTTATTTTTTATTGCTTCTAATACATAACCATAATCTTTAGGATCTACAACTACTAAAACATCATTGAAATTCTTTGCAGCAGCCCTCACCAAACTTGGGCCACCAATATCTATATTTTCAATAGCTTCTTCAAAACCTGCTTTTTTTCCAACAGTTTCCTCAAAAGGATATAAGTTAACAACAACAATGTCTACTAAATCAATATTATTTTCTTTTAATTCTCTCATATGCCCCTTATTTTTTCTTAAAGCCAGTATGCCTCCAAATATTTTCGGGTGCAAACTCTTAACTCGACCATCCATCATCTCTTTGCTTCCAGTATAATCAGAAATTTGCATTACTTCAATATTATTTTTCTTTAATAAATTTGCAGTTCCTCCTGTAGATAATATTTTTATTCCTGCTTTGCTTAAACCGCGGGCAAACTCCACAATGCCTTCTTTATTTGAAACTGAAATTAATGCTGTTTTCATTCAACAATCTCCACCTTGCCCCTTTCAATTTTTAATCTTCCCTCATCATATAATTTTATCGCTTTAATTATAATTTCCTGCTCTGCTTTCTGAACTTTTTCCTTTAATGTTTCAACAGTCTCATTTTCTTCAACAGGAACTTTTTTCTGTAGTATTATCGGCCCTTTATCAACATCTTCAGTAACAAAATGCAGCGTGCATCCAGTTTCCTTTACACCCGATTTCAAAACTTCTGAATGCACATCCTTGTCCATTCCTCCTGCAAAATCAGGCAATAAGCTTGGATGAATATTCATTATCTTATTCCTATACTTATTTACAAACCATGGGCTTATAATCCTCATATAACCAATAGCCAGAATTAGCTCAACATTATGCTTTTCCAGTTCTGCAGCAACCTTTTTGTCAAAAGCCTCTCTTCTTTCTTCCTTATCTTCAATTTTCATTAGCTCTTCAGCTTTTGCATCAACAAAAACAGCTTCTATTTTGTGCTTCTTAGCTCTTTCCAGAGCATAAGCATCCTTTTTATCAGAAACAACAACAGAAATCTTAGCATTTAATTGCTTAGCTTCTATAGCATCAATTACAGCCTGAAGGTCAGTTGCCTTTGTAGATGCTAATACACCGATGTTAATAATCATAACCACCGGTAAAAAATATAATTTATGAGTATTTATAAATGTTATGCTAAGATTTTTTCTCAAAACCCTTTACCCAATTTCATAGCCTTCAAGGTATTATCAAGAAGCATAGCAATTGTCATTGGCCCTACACCGCCAGGCACTGGGGTAATATAACCAGCAACTTCTTTTACATTCTCAAAATCAACATCTCCAACAATCTTTCCTGCAACTCTGTTGATTCCAACATCAATTATTATTGCTCCTGGTTTGACCATATCTTTTCTGATTAGTTTTGCTTTTCCAACAGCAACAACTAAAATATCAGCATTCTTTGTATGCTCCTTAAGATTTTTTGTTTTAGAATGGCATATAGTAACAGTAGCATTTTCCTTTAACAATAATAAAGCAGTTGGCTTTCCAACTATGCTGCTTCGTCCAACAACAACTGCATTCTTGCCGGCAATATCAACACCGGTAGATTTTATCAATTCCATGCAAGCCCGGGCAGTAGCTGGCAGCAATAAATTATTTTCATTGACTAAATTACCTAAATTAACAGGAGTAAATCCATCAACATCCTTATGAGGCAGTATAGAATCAATAATCATGGTTTCATCAATCTGCTTTGGCAACGGTAATTGAACTATAAATCCATGTATTTTCCTGTTTTGATTTAACTCATCAACTAACCTAAGCAATTCATCTTCATTAATGTTAGCATCAAGATTATACCTTTCAACATAAAATCCAATTTCCTTGGACTTTTTCTCTTTTAGCCCTACATAAATCTCAGAAGCAGGATTATTACCCACAATAACTATTGCTAATCCAGGTTTTTCTTTCAAATCATTAACCTTTTTCCTAACATCATCAAGAAACTTCAATGATAATGCTTTTCCATCAATTATTTTAGATGTCATTGCGATTATTTTTTATTACTGAATTATTTTTAATTGTTTAGTTTATTTAATGGATTTTTCATTATTGTACTATTTCAAAATATCAAAGCCCGGATAAAGTGGAAACTGTTTGCATAATTCCAGTATATCCTTTTTAACCTTTTTGATAACTTCATCTTTATTTAAATTATCAATTACTTTTGCAATGCTCTCTCCTATGACCTTCATTTCAGATTCCTTAAAGCCTCTTGTAGTAACAGCAGGAGTTCCAAGCCTTATGCCCGAAGGATGAAATGGGCTTTCAGGCTCATACGGAATTGTATTCTTGTTTACTGTTATTCCTGCTTTGTCCAAAGCATCCTGAACTTCTTTTCCTTTTCCTGTCAAACCCTTATTTACAAGCTTAATAACCATCAGATGGTTATCAGTTCCGCCAGTTACTAATTCTAAACCATTGCTCATCAAAGTATCTGCCAAAGCCTTTGCATTTTTCACAATCTGCTTGCAATAATCTTTGAATTCAGGTTTTAAATCCTCTCCAAATGCAACAGCTTTTGCTGCATTGACATGGTCATGAGGACCTCCTTGCAGTCCAGGAAACACAGCAGAATCAATTTTCTGCGCAAGATTCTTCTTCCCATTCTTGTCAAATTTGTCCTCAATTTTGCACATTATCATGCCCCCTCTTGGGCCTCTTAAAGTTTTGTGAGTAGTAGTTGTAACAACATCTGCATATGGCACTGGATTTTCATGGACTCCAGTAGCGCATAATCCGGCAATATGTGCAATATCCGACATGTGATAAGCTCCTACTAAATCACAAATCTCCTGGAAAGCTTTGAAGTCAAGTTTTCTCGGATATGCTGTTAATCCAGATAAAATCAATCTTGGCTTTACTTTCTCTGCTTGTTTCTTTATTTTATCATAATCCAAAAGCTCAGTTCCCTTATCAACATTATATGGTACACAATTATAGTTTTTACCAGAAAAATTAACTGGGCTTCCATGGGTTAAATGGCCTCCAGCGTTTAAATCCAGACCCATGTAAGTGTCTCCTAATTTTAGCAAAGCAAAGAAAACTGCCATATTTGCCGGGCTTCCAGAATATGGCTGTACATTAACATGCTCAGCACCAAACAATTTTTTAGCCCTTTCAATTGCCAAGTCTTCTGCCTGGTCAATTATATCATTTCCTCCGTAATATCTTTTATGAGGGTAGCCTTCAGAATATTTATTTGTGAGAATAGAGCCCATTGCCTGCAAAACAGCTTTGCTGACAGCATTTTCAGAAGGAATTAACTCAACACCATCTCTTAGCCTATTGCCTTCTTTTTTTATTATTTTATACATCTCAGGATCTACTTTCTCAATAGAAGCCATCATATCATGCATAAAACCACCTTAAGAATTCAAATTCAAGTCTATTTAAATAGTTTTTGCTGTTAATTTGTAATTCCATTCATCTGTCTTATACTTCTCTTCCCTTAACTTTTGAGCTAATATCTTCTCTTCTTCACTTAAAGAATCATCTAAGATTTCAAAGCCAAAATTCTCTTTAAAGCCGGATTTTATTGCTTCAGCAAATTCTTCATAACTAATAACCTTGTTTAATTCATTTTTTAATGAAGTAATCCTTTTTCTTAAATTACTAAGAACATCAATTAAATTACTGGAATTAAACAATAATGAATTTTTCTCATAATCAAAATCTATTAGCATTGAGCCATGCTGTAGTATCTTCCCAGCCATTCTTCTTTGAGCACTTCCAGAAATCTTTTTTCTATTAACCAATAATTCATACCAATTAGAGCTGTTAAAGCAGATAGAAGTTGCAATTCTTTCAGGAACTTTCTTTACTTCTGCGCTAATTCCTAATTTTTCAAATGCAATCAATAATGCATCTGCAATCTCTTTGTAAGATTCATTAATATCTTTTGACAATAAACCCAAACTCTCTGGCAAAATAAAACTGTAAGTTAACTCCTTGTCATGAAAAACTGCCTTGCCACCGCTTATTCTTCTTACAACATCAATATTATTATTTTTGCAATTATCTAAATTAATCTCTTTACTAACATCTTGGTTATAGCCAACACTGATTGCTGCTGGATTCCAGCCATAAACCCTTAAAACA
>JAZDMC010000002.1:0-3006 GCA_043801325.1 Candidatus Woesearchaeota archaeon
TATTAATTTTATTAGCTTATCTGATGTATCTCCCTTGTCCAATAAATCTTCGACAATTACCACATCATCTCCCTGCTCAACGCCTTGTAAGACCATCTTTCCCATTCTATAATTGGCCGAAGGGAAATAAGAAGATATATCTCCTGCCAAACCGTCAGGAGTCCATCTTGCCAGTGCCAGGGTATTGCCATTTAGGTAGGATATTGCGCCTGCAATAGGGCCGCAGCCATGCTCTTCAGATACAATCTTTTTATGAGGGTTTATCATCCCGCTTAGATATGAAGCTGTCTCAAACAATAATTGATATGGCAGTTCTGGCTCTAGCTCTGTTAATGGGTTTTCAATAATCCTTTTATTGCCTATTCCATGGATTTTCTTATTATCGAACGCTTCTTTTAGTTTATCATACATTGTGCAAATTCACCTGAGGAGTTTTGAAGTATTTTTAAGCCTTATTATCTCTGTATGGACTTGCTATTATCACTATTAATCAGAATTTTACTTTAAACTCTTCTCAAACAAGTCATTAAGAGCATTAACAAAGAAAGGGCTTTTTATCCATACTCCTGAATCGTATTCAGGGTCTTTGCCAGCCATAACAAAGAATATTTCCTCATTATCGATATTTACAAACCTTGCATCATGTTTTGTTTCAAGAACTTCAACATTTCCTAAGTCAACATTTACGTTTGCATTTGTGTAAAATTTAACTTTGACTTTCCTCTTTGCCAAATTATCCATAACTTTTCTCAAAACCTTGATTTTATGCTTTACGCCTTCCACATTTGTAACAATAGTTGCATTTTTCTTTGCCCTTAGAAGCATGTCTTTCAAAAACCTGTTGACATTACTCCTTCCAACCATAGAATCTGTTATATTTTCTATATCAACTTTCTTGACTCCGGTTTTATGCAGGAGCTCTAACTCATTAAAAATATTTGTCTCTGCAAGATTCTTGATCATCTGTATTTGCTGCTTTGCTTCATCTTCTATCCTTTTCTTAACCCCATCCATAACTGCTTCTGGTTGAACAGCAATATACTTGATTGGCTTTCCTATCTTCATTATGATAAAGCCTTTCTTCTCAAGGCTTTCAAGAACATCATAACATCTAGAACGTGGAACTCCAGATATCTCAGCAAGTTCAGATGCGGCTGCTATGCCCCTGCTTAATAAAGAAGTCCATATTTTGATCTCATATATATTAAGCTTAAACCTTTGCCTTAATTCATCTAAAGAATCTTTTTGAAGCAGCATTTTGTAAATTAGTATCAATTACTTGTATTTAAACCTTTCTATAATTTGTTACTTTAAAGTAAGGACAAAAATCGTACATATTAAAACAAACAAAACTAAAAAACAAAAGAAAAAAAATTAGGGAAAGCTTTTATTCCCCTTTCCTCTTAACTACTGCAACAATTATCAGAATTGCTACTATTAGCAATAAAACTTCTCCTGCAATCAAAGCAATCAAAAATCCTGATGTTCCGAACAGTGATTCCTCTTCTGTTGCAGGCAGAGTTGGAGCTGTTACTGTTCCAGCAGTTATTACATTTGTTGGCTCTGTTACTGTAGGCTGTTGTACTACTACAACTTCCCCTGTCTTTACTTCTTCTTTTGATTCTTCCTTTACAGGTTCAGCAACAATTTCACACTGAGCTACAACCAAATCTGATGTAGCAGTTTCTGTGCTGTCACCATCCTCAAAAGTAACCTTAGACTGTATCGTATACACTCCTGGTAATACTTCCTTTGGCACAGTGAATGTGTATGTTTTTGTGAACTTGCTGTCATCATCAAATGGATCATTGGTTAAATCAAAGGTATCCCTGAAACTTACTCCTAATTCAGTATTACTAACTTCAAGCACAACTGCATCCTCGTCATCAGCACCTGTATTTATAACAGCAGTTAATAGCTGTATAGTTCTGCCGCACTTGATTTCTGAAGGTGTCAATGAATTTCTGGTAAATAATACTTCATAATCTTCTTTCTGTACTTCAAGTGTTAGTTCATATTGAACTTCATGTGTAGTCCCATTTTCGTCTTCTCCTTCAGCTTCAATTAGAACATCATATGTATCTTCATCAACTTCCAGAGGAATCTCAAATTCAATAGTTATTTTTTCGTCTCTTCCTGGCCTTAAATCAAAGTCTTTTGCGTCATCTTCTAAATCATCACCATCATCAATGTCAAGAATGGTTACAGTCACTCCAATGTCTTCAATTTTTAAGTCTTCATCATTAGTAAAATTATTTTTGAATTCTATCTGGAATTGAACTTTGTCACCAGGCTTTGCTTCATACCTTATGTTGTCACCAAAATCCATATTCTTATCAGTCTTGCTACCAACCTTAACATCCATATCAGTTATAATAAGCTTACCCCCTGATATGATATTTCCGTTTTCATTTGCACTTAGTACCATAGGTACCATAGCCAAAACTAAAAACAATCCGATTATAACGCTTAGTATTTTCATTTTTGTTTTACCTCATTATTTATTTTAATAATTTTAATTATAGTAACCCTACGAAATAACAACTAGTATATAAAGTTTTTGTTATTGGACAATAGTAATAAGGCTTTAATATCCATTAATAACAAAAGTACTAGAATATCTTATTATATTATATAAATAGTGCATCCTAAAGCTGCTGCATAGCAGCCTCATCCCAATCATTTGCCCGCATGGTGCATTCCTTTTTGCCTTCCCAGTAATAGTGGCAGTTTTTGCCGAACCTTTCCCATCTAACACAGCCATCACAGCAAATAGGCGCATTTGATTTTTTTTCTTCTTTTTTCTCAATTTTTGTTTCTGCGCTTGTTTCCATTCCAATAACCTATTATATGATATAATATTGCAATATTAAAAACTTATGGCAAGAATTTCTCAGGATGTTTAATTTTATCAGGCAAATATTTGCTTATGACATAATTGAGCCCCCACTTGGCTAATGCCTGCTGTTCCGCACGAACTTTCATTGCGCTCATCTGCTTTAGTGC
>JAZDMC010000020.1:0-31347 GCA_043801325.1 Candidatus Woesearchaeota archaeon
AAATCACAAACTTTTTAACCATTAAATAGTTTTTTATTCAAATGCTCAATTTAATACTGCAGTGCTTTTACTTTATACTGCCAGCTTATTTTGCCAATATGGCTCCTGTAATAGTAAAAAAAATAAATTTTCTCAAAATCCCCATAGATTTCAACAAAACCCTGAACAACAAGCCAATATTCGGGAAAAACAAGACCATTAGGGGGCTAATCTTTGCAACAATCTTTGCAACAATCATCACATATTTGCAGTTCCTGCTTTACAAAAATAACATCCTGACAAATTTAGCCATTACCAACTACTCAAACTGGTTATTGATGGGCTTTCTCATGGGTTTTGGAGCAATTTTCGGAGATTTAATTGAAAGTTTTGTAAAAAGAAGATTAAATTACAAGCCTGGAAAACCATTTATTCCATTTGACCAGACAGATTTTGTAATTGGAGCTTTAATTTTTGTTTATCCCTTAGTTAAGCTGCCATTAAATAAAATTATAATAATCCTATTGCTTAGTTTTATACTGCATGTTTTGGTAAACCATTTTGCTTATTACACTAAAATCAGGAAAGAAAAGTGGTAATTAAAAAAAGCAAAACAACAGGAACAAAAAACCATAAATTTCCAACAAACACATCATCATAATTTCTGTTCTTTAAGAGCAAAGAAGCATTTGGAATCCCATACAAAAACATAAGAACTGATTCTATAACAAATAATTCAGTAATTTTACTGCTTAAATAAAATATAACTCCAAAAAACAGGTAAACAAGCCAGGACTTTGTTAAATTTAATTTCTTATTTAGCATTAAAACTAGTATAAAAACCAGTAAAACCGCTGTTAAAATAACATGGACTTTATAGAAAAACAACAAAACAGCTAAAATAAGAAAAAACAATATTTTTTTGAGCAAAATAAAATATTTTTTCCCGGGTTTATGCTCGTCAGGAGCTATTTTTATCAATATTACACCTAATAACAGCCCTAAATAAGTTATAATTGATGCTAAAAAATAGTCTATTTGCATTCTATCTTTGTAATCTGTTTTATCCTTCTTTTATGCCGCTCTTCTTTGCTAAAATCAGTTTCAAGCCAAAGATTTACTGCTTCTATTGCTTCTTTTTTACTAACAAACCTTGCTCCAAGAGAAAGTATGTTTGTATCATTATGCGTTCTTGATAGCTTTACAATGTCAATTTTGCTTCCATAATATACAACAGCCCTTATTCCAGGAACCTTATTTGCAACTATTGCTTCACCCTGTCCAGAGCCTCCAAACACTATCCCCTTACAGCCAGAATTTTCTGCAACTTTTTTTGCTGCCTTATAGATAAATTCAGGGTAATCATCACCAGCATTGTAAGAATCAGCTCCAATATCATCAACTTCAAAGCCAGAATCAATGAGAAATTTCTTTACTGCTTCCTTAAGCTCAAAGCCTGCATGGTCGCTTCCAAGGATTATTGTTTTATTATGCATTTTTGGTAAACAATTATTTGTTAATTCTTTATTATTGTATTTTAATAGTTATTGGTTTTTACCACGCCTTTACAAACTCACTATGCCCCCATTGTATCAGCAAATCAGCATTAACATTTGGAGTATCACAAGCGCCATAACAGCTTCCAAGCCATATCATAACAGAAGCATTTGTATTCTTCTCAATATATTCCTGTATATCCTTAGCCCTGGGCTTCAAACCATCAGGCATCTGTATGCATACTGATTTAGCATTATTTTTCTTAATTTCTTCTACAACCCTATTTAGTTTTAAATCATAGTTTTCCATAATCATAAAGAATAATAGCTTGTTTTAAAAGGTTACTGTAATAACTACATAAACAATTCATCTAATTCGAAGTCAGAAAGGTCTCTTTTATTGATGAGTTTGCCAAATTCCTTGCTGTTCAGCTTTTTCCTTTCTTCTCTCATGTTTTCTATTTCAACATTGTCTTCATCAAAAAAATCTTCCATTATATTCACCAAAACACTATCAGAACTCTTTTTTATTACTACTATTGAGTAATATAGCTGGTATATAAATCTTTCGTTTTCCAAATTAGGGAAAGATTTATATATATTCTTAAGCAATTTAAAATTAAAAAAGTGGTGGTAACCATTGGATACACAAGGCAAATTCAAAAAAGAGGTAAAGGGTCTTAAGGATTACATAGTTCTTGTTACAGTAAGCGCTAAAGACTACCAAAAATCAAACCTAGAGCTCTTAAAACTATTAATCAACGAGCAAAAAACCCCTGGTGTTTACGTTACTTTAAACAAGCCTTTTGATGTTATGCAAAGGCTTTTGAAGCAGAACAGGATAGACGAAAGATTAATTATTTTCATTGACGGCATTACCCATGTTCCTGAAAACCAGAAGAAGATAAAAAATTGTTTGTTTATAGGTTCGCCTGAAAAATTAAGCGATATTTCTGTTGCTATGGACCAGGCAGTTAAAGCTTTGCCAACAAAAGAAAAATTCATATTCTTTGATTCAATAAACACGTTAAGTGTTTTCAACAAGCCAGGAACTGTAGCAAGGTTTGTTTATTTTTTAGCAGGCAAAATACGGGAATGGAGAATAAAAGGCGTTATAATCTCAATCAGGAAGGATTCCGATGAATCCTTAATCAATGAGCTCACACAATTTTGTGATGCAAGAATAGATATAGGAGGTACTTAGGAATCGGAGATGCTTGAAAATTAAAAATTTTCGGCATCACTTACGTGGTTTCTGGTACCATCCAAAAATAAATTTTGGGAGGTGATTAAAATAGTATCTATTGCTATAATTAGTATTACAACAGTGATTTTCGGGATTGGAGCATTGATTTTAGCTTCAAGAGCAAGAGCAAGGCTTTCACCCGGCTCTTTAAGAAAATACATAGATAATTTTTCAATCTGTTTGGCTTTTATTGTTATTTTTTCCTTATGGCAGGTAGTAAGGAGCATAACAAACATTGAAGTTTCCCTTTCCGGATTTACAGGCTATCCAGAGCTTATTTTCATAGTGTTCGCATACATAGGATTTGTCATTGCATCCTACAGGGTATCCAGAATAAGCAAGGAATTTGGATTTAAGGAAGACGGCAAGGAAATACAAAATCTTGTCAAGAAAAGGAAATAGTCATGAAAAAAAAAGAGGGGCAGATAAGTGTTGAATACATGATGATTATAGGGTTTGCTGCATTAGTGACTATACCTTTAATCATAATCTATCAGACTTTTACACAAGACTCAAATACTGAGATAGGTTCATCGCAGATAGACCAGGTTGCAAAGAAGGTAGTAGATGCAGCAGAATCTGTTTATTACCTCGGAGAGCCGTCTCAAACAACTTTAAAAGTGAATATACCTGGCAATGTAGTTCTAGCAAACCTATCAGCGGGTTATGAAGTTGTTTTTAGGATAAGGACAAAAGCAGGAGATTCAGATATAGTGCAGAATTCTGCTGTCAACATAACCGGGTCTTTGCCAATAAACAAGGGAACTTATACAATAACAGTTAAAGCTAAATCTGGTTATGTTAATGTTTCTTACAGATAAAAATGAAAAAGTCTCAAATGTTTATAGAATTTTTTATTTTAATCGGGCTGGCTTTTTTAGCTGTAATACTTTTTGTTGCGGCTTCTGCAAACGAGATAAGCGAATTTAAAGACACAAAAGAATTTCTTCTGATTAAAGATTTGGCCTTGAAGCTGCAGAAAGAGGTCAATATTGCAAATTCTGTTGAGGAGGGGTATGAAAGAAGCTTCACTCTTCCAGAGAGGCTTGAGAATAATGTTGACTATTACATACAGATAAGAAATAACTCACTGACAATAAATTCATCAAAGGCAGTTTTTTCTGTTGCAATAGTAAATATTACCGGGGATTTTAATAAAGGCCAAAATAAGATTGAAAAAAAGGATGATGGCAGTCTGTATGTGACAAACACGTAATAAAAAATGAGAAAAAAAGCACAGGCATGGTTTATGGATTTTGTTATTGCCCTGATAATATTTATATTTATACTTATTGCCTACTACACTTATACTGCAAACATATCAAAGCAGGATTCTTCGGCAATGGATAATCTGATTTCAGATTCAAAAACTATTGTTTCATCTTTGACCACCGGAGGTTATCCAGATAACTGGAACTCGAATAATGTTGTGAGGATAGGATTTACAGATAACTACAACAGAATTAATAATGACCAGTTTATTGAATTTAATGAAATAAATTACAACAGAACCAAGAAATTGCTTGGAACCACTTATGATTACCTTTTATTTTTTGTAAATGAAAGCAATGATGTGCAGAATATTGAGGGATTTTGCGGAACTGGAAGTGGTTTAGTTAATATTACTTATGATGTAAGTGCTGCTTATTATTATAAAGATGAAACATATCTAAAGCAGTTTATGATTGATAATTTTGATGCTGGTGTTTATTGTGAGAATAGTGATGATTGTCCTTTAGGAAATATGGACACTTTGATCGCAAATATTAATAATTACGGTGTTATTGTTATGGAAGCTCCAGAATTTCCTACTTCTAAGTATAATGATATAAAAGATCCCATAGAGGCTTGGGTTCTTGGTGGAGGTTTTTTTATGCAGAGCGGAAGGCCTTTTGCAGCAGATAAAAGAGAAATGTTAGGCGTAGAATTCAATAAAGTAACGGGGGATGCTGGAAAGGATAAACCTGCAACTGTGTTGAGGAATGATGAAATTATATCTTTTGAATATGGGGAGAATATTATATTTAAGCAGGTTTACTATATAGAGGATGTATCAATTGGGGCTAATCTTGTTGATATTGCCAGATTTAATGAAAGTGATGTAGAGATTGCGGATATAATGGATAATAAAATAGCATTGGCAAGATGGCTTTATGGCAGTGGCAAGGTAATTTTCTTCAGCGATTTTGATGCAGCTTATCTTGCTGAGGATTTTCAGGATATTTTAGAAGCTTCAACTAAAAGATGGATTGGAGCTATGTGTTTGCCGATTAATATTGCCAATATAAACAGGAAAGATTTGGTAAAGTTGGATAGACTGCTAATTTACAATTCAGATCAGGTGAAAATGGTGTTTTATTTATGGGAATGAAAAAAGGGGTGTTTTTTACAATTGACAGTATCCTTGCAGGGGGGATAATAATGGTTGTGATTATCCTTGTTTCTTCTTCTTATGTGAAAGACCAGCCTACTTTCCAACTAAATTACATGTCGCAGGATTTAACCAGAACTTTGTCAACGCTTACTGTTAGAGAGATTAATAATGTATATATCAATGAGCACATAACTGGAGATGATTTAGACAACACAGTGATGGAGCAGATAGTTGAGTTCTGGGCCAGAGGTGATACTGATGGCTTAGAATATGCCAGTAAAACTGTAAGCAATGTGACAGGGCCTTTTGTAAATAATGTTACTGGTTTTGGTGTGTGGATAAACAACGAAGCCATATACACCAGAGACATTCCTATTAAAAAATCTTTAGTTTCATCTAAAAGGATTGTAAGCGGAATTGAAAAGGGAAAATCAGGGGGATTAACAAGAAAGAACCCTCCAACATTGTTTGGCCCTGTTGTATTTGAGGTGAGGGTATGGCAGTAATTTGGGATAAAAAAGGGATTTTTTTTACATTTGCAGCCATAGTCCTATCCATAGTAATAATATTCTCACTTGATGTCTACACTGGCTACAGATTAAAAGAGAAGATGGAAGTTACAGAAATAAGAATTGATACAATGAATAATTTCATAAAAAATTTAGAAAATGACATCGGTAATGCAATTTTTATTTCTGGTTTTAGAAGTTTGCTGAGCATGGAGGATTATTTAATGGCAAATAATGATGCAGCTAACCCACCGCACTTTCTAGATGATTTGGGCACTGACTTGGATACAGCTTTTAGCGAAGCTTTTCTTAAAGGCACTATTACAGGTACATCTGGGACTGAAAGAATGAGCATAATGGACAACAATACTTTCCTTAACTGGACTGAGAGAATGAAAGTAGAGGCAAATAAAATCGGTATAGAATTGGAGTTTACTGTTGATGAGGGTGATGTAGATATAGACCAGTCAGGTCCATGGACAGTAGAGATAACAGTACGGCTGGATATAGATGCAGTGGATAAAAATAGTATTGCATTATGGGATATAAACAATAAGGAGTATACAGCAACAATAAACATAACAAGCGAGTATAAAGATGGTATGGGCAAGAACAAATTTGTAGATCCTTTGTACCTGGTCAATACAGATGGAACAGCAAACAATACAATAAGGGAAACCCCTTACTCAAATTGGCCTGCGGATTTATCAAATCACCTGAATGGTTACTTTTACAGGGAGAATAGTGATGCCCCTAATTACCTGGATAGGTTTGAAGACTCTAATTCGGGTACATATGGTATCGAAAGTATTGTAAAAAGGCTGAAGGATAAAGGCTTACTGGATAATACCAGGAGTGCGATTGACCATATTCATTTTCCAACTTCAGTTGCTTCACCTCCAAGCTGTAGTGTGGTTGATATTGCAGATACAGATTTCAAGTTAGATCGTTCAGACACTCCCAGTACTACCCATGTAGGTTTTTATGGCACTAGTTGTATTTGATGAAATTAGTTTATAGAAACATTTTTAAATTATATATGTATTAAATTACTAAAATGGGAATAACTCATACTGTTATAGAAACCGGTGTTGATAAGCTAGTCAATCTAATCAACAAAAAGGGCAGTATTCCTTCTAATGATGCTGCATTAGCTCTTGGAGTAAGCAATACAGTCATTATGGAATGGGCTGATTTTCTTGAAGAAGAAGGAATAATAAGCATAGAATACAAGTTCACAAAGCCAATATTGGTTGCAAGAAAACTTGGGAAAAAGGATACGCAGGAAAGGGCAAAGGAATTTTCCGGAAAAAAGGAGATTTTTGTAAGAAAAGCAGAAGGCTCATTGAGTTTCATTGACAGCGAATCCAAGAAGCTATTGAAAATAAAAGAAGATTTTGAAAAAATCAAAAAAGAGCTGGGTTTTGACCTAGAAGGTATAAGAAATGAGTTTGAAGAGCTGAAGAAATACGAGCAGCTGAAGATAAACTTAGATAAGCAGGTTGAGGAGCAAAAGGCAACAGCTTTGAACAAGCTCCAGGCTATAACAAAACAGCTTTCAAGGGAGAAATTAAAATATCAGGATATCTTATCAGAGATAGGAAAAGAAGAGCAGGCGTTGGAGAAAGAAAAGCATGAAGTAGAGTCTATGGAGCAGACTGAGAAATTTATCGATGACAAGCTCGCAAGCTTAAAAGAGATTATTAAAAAAGTTGACGCTAAGGCTGGAGCAGAACAGGAAAGCATCAGGATTTCTGAAAGCAATATTCAAAGGCTGAAGCTGCTGGCAGACAGCATGCAGTCTAAAGTTAAAAACGAGAAGGATTTAATAGACCCATTGGTTAAGGAAAGTGAAATCCAGACAGAGAAAATAAAGAAGCTGCAGTCTACAATAATACAAAAAATAATGGCTAAGGAAAAAAAGATGAAGGGCGCAAAAAAAGTATCTCAAAAAATGAGGGCTTTCTTCAAGAAAAAGCTGGGTGTTCTCGACCTTCTTGATAAAATAAATAAGGATAGGAACCTCTTAGAGAACGAATTAATTGATCTCATAAAAAAATCCAAGTCATTCCAATTAAGTTCAAACAGCGGGGATACAGCAAGCCAAATAGAGGGATTGGAGAAAAAATTCAATGAAGTGGACCAAAAAAAGAAAGTTTTTGAAAAAGAGTTAAAAAAGTTAAATACATTTTTTTAGATTGTAAAAAAAAGAGGTGGAATTTTGAAAGCAAAAGCAAGGCATAAATTTCAAGTACAAAAACATCCTGCTCTTAAAATACCTAAAATTCAAACAGACGAGACCAAAATAGTTTCTAGCTACAGTTTTAATTCAGGAAATATACCTATAAGCATAAACATATACTCCAAAAAAGGTGAATTTGTTCTCATTTATGACGTATCTATAGCCGGAATAAGCGAAAATACAAAGATAGTTCTGGAAAAAATAATAGATGAGCTGACCTCGCAAGTAAGTTTGGGAATGGTGGACATATTAAGCACAAAAGAGACTGGCCTTATAGAAAGAAAATTCAGCGAAGCTATAGAAATTTTAATCAACAAGCATTTTCCTGATGCAGACAAAAAAGTAATCAGCTTTTTGAAATCATATCTAATACAAAAAAGCTTAGGCCTGGGGTTAATAGAAGTCCTTATGGATGACGCAAATCTCGAAGAGATTGCAATAAACTGCGAGGAAGAGCCTGTATGGGTTTACCATATGAAATATGGATGGCTAAAAACAACCATAAGGATGCAAAGCGAGGAGCAGATAAGGCACTATGCATCAATGATAGGCAGAAGGATTGGAAGGCAGATAACAATACTAGACCCCTTAATGGATGCTCATCTTATCGGAGGAGACAGGGTAAACGCTACTCTGGAGCCGATATCTGTCAAAGGAAATACAATAACTCTGAGAAAATTCGCAGCAAAGCCCTGGACAATAACAGATTTCATAAAATCAGAGACAATATCTACTGCAGCAGCAGCTTTAATATGGCTTGGTGTGCAGTACGAGCTGTCATCGTTAATATCTGGAGGAACAGCTACAGGAAAAACTTCCATGCTTAACGTAGTTGCAAACTTCTTTCCTCCAAATCAGAGGATAATCAGCATAGAAGACACAAGGGAAATACAGCTTCCTAAATTCCTGCATTGGGTTCCCATGATAACACGATTGCCAAACCCAGAAGGTAAAGGAGAAATTTCTATGCTTGATTTGCTTGTAAACTCATTAAGAATGAGGCCTGACAGGATAATAGTTGGAGAAATAAGAAGAAAACGAGAAGCAGAGGTTTTGTTTGAAGCCATCCATACAGGCCACTCTGTATATGCTACAGTACACGCAAATGATACAAGAGAAACAATAACAAGGCTTACAAACCCTCCAATTGAAATACCAAAAACAATGCTGCCAGCTATATCAATGATTATTGTGCAGTACAGAAATAGAAGAACTGGTATAAGAAAGACATTCCAGATTTCTGAAATTCTGCCAAACTCCGAAACAAACGTTTTGATACAATTAGATATAAGGTCGGGAAAACTGAACAAAATAAACAGGTCAAGAAGCCTTCTAAACACAATTGAGATTTTTACAGGCCTTACGCAAAACGAGCTAAAAAAATCCCTGATAGAAAAAGAAAACGTGCTTAAATGGCTTGTCAAGCAGAATATAAATACAGTTGACAGCGTAGGAAAGGCAATGGCGGAATATTACACCCAGCCGGATAATCTGATGAAATCCGTCAAAACAAATAAGCCATTAGTTTAAAATAAGAATTATTTACGCATAATAAAACTTGCCTTTCTCTTTCTGCTCTCTATCTAACCTGGAATCAAGTTTATTAACTCTGGGCATCAAACTTTCTTTATCCCTACGCAAAGTAATATTCAGCTTTTTTAAAAACATATTCATTCCATCTTCCATAGAAAAAGGCCCTGTTACAATTCCATTTTTTGCAGGAATGCCCTCAAAAACCATTAATTTGTCTGATAAATAATCTAAAAACAATAAGTCATGGTCAATAACTAATGCAGATTTATTCTGCAGCTCCATAAAGTCACGTATAACCTTAGATACAATCAAGCGCTGCTCAACATCAAGGTAAGCGCTAGGCTCGTCCAAAAGGTAGAGATCAGCATCTTTGCCTAAACAATAGGCAATTGCAACTTTCTGCAGCTCTCCTCCAGACAATTCATTTAATTTTTTTTCAAAAAGGGGTTTTATGTTTAATGGATTAATTATTTGGTTTGTGTATTTTGAAATTGCATCTTTCAAAGCAACCATAACTATTTCATCGTTGGATTCTAAGTATTGCGGCTTATAACTTACTTTGACATTTTCATTTAAATTCCCTTTATCTTTCTTAATTTCTCCTGCAAGAATCCTGACAAAAGTTGTCTTACCAATTCCATTCTCCCCTAAAATACCTATTACCTCACCTCTGCTTACACTGCCATCTTCTGTACTTAAAGAAAACTTTCCAAGCTTCTTGCCCAAGCCGCTCCATGAAACAAGCTCTTCATTCTGTTTTTTAAAAAAAGGCTTTCTTGGCTCAAATTTTATTTTCTTGCCTCTAAACCTGATATTTTCCTCTTTTAAGTAGCCTTCAAGATAAATATTAATTGCATTCTTTGTTGGCTTTAATCCAGAAACAGTTCCATAAACATCTTCAGAACCGTACATAATATGCGCTAAATCAGACATATAGTCAAAAATTATTAAATCGTGCTCAACAACCATAACAGATGTATTTTCATTTGCCAGATTTCTTATGAATTTGCTTACATTTATTCTTTGCTTAATATCCAAATAGCTGCTCGGCTCGTCAAAAATATACAAATTAGCTTTTTTCAAAACAGTAGCAGCTATTGCAACTCTTTGCAGCTCTCCTCCAGAAATCTTGTCAATTTCGTTGTCTAGCACTTCTTCAATCTCAAGTTCTTTTGCTACTTTCTCCAGCTTGTTATCTTCATCCACTTTTTTCAATAGTTCCTTAACATTGCCTTTTTTTGATTTTGGTATCAAATCAACATGCTGTGGCTTGTAACTTACCTTGATGGAACCTTTTTCCATTTTTTCAAAAAATAATTGTACCTCTGTACCTTTAAAAAAATTGATCATTTCCTTAAAATCAGCTTTTTTATCCAAATCACCAAAATTAGGCTTAAGTAATCCGCCAAATATGCTTACAGCAGTTGACTTTCCAATTCCATTAACACCTAAAACACCTACAACTTTGCCAAATAACGGCGTAGGCAGGCTAAACAATGCAAATTTATTCTCGCCATACCTGTGGATAGGTTTTTTATCAAGAATTTCCGGCAAATTAACAATTTTTATTGCATTATTAGCCGCTTTAACACAGATGCCGCATCCAATGCATGTACTTTCATCTATCTTAAGCAGCCCATCCTTCTCAATAGTAATGCATTCTACTCTGCGCCTGTTAACCGGGCAAAGGCTCTGAATATGCAGCTTCTTCTGCAAATCCTTCAGCTTCTCATTATCCACAACAGCAATTCGTTTCATATGCTATCAGGTTTCATACAGCATTTATAAATATTAAGTATACTACGGAGAATTTAGCCCAAGAAATTTTGTAAACGTTTCTCTTACTTCTGGTTTTTGCATTGCATATAAGGTAATATATGCTGCACTTATTGGATTTTGTTCACTTAGGACCCTAGGGAACATATAACGTTCTCTTTTTAACATATCAAATGATTTCAAAACTTGACGTCTTTCTTCTGGCATTCCTCTTAATATTAAGTTAGGTAAGGATCTTATAGCATCGTATGCATCATTAATATCTGGAGACTCCATCTTATCTTCTCCTCGGGATAAATCCAAAGCTCTACAGTAAGTATATGTTACATCTTCTAATGACCTCCCAAATGAAAAAACTAATTGGTCAGTTATTCTTTTTGCTGACCCATCTTTGCCTTTAATTAATTGTAATGTATTGTATAATTGGTTCATTGCAACAATTCCTTTAGCATAAGCAAAATCCATAATACCACCAATAAGTTTAGAGTGAGCAAGCTTATTTGCATAAACATCATTTACAAAGGTTTCAGCAAATTTATAATGTTCTATCATCCATTTTAAACTCTTTCTGATTTCTAAAGGATTAACATCTTTGACTAACAAATCTTGCTTAGAATCCATATACTCTTTCCTTTCAAGAGCTATCCTTCCTAGGATTAATGCTTTGCGTTCTTGCCTCTCACGACAATCTTCTGAAAGTTTTATTGCATTCTTATATGTTGCATATATTGCAATACCCATTTCAGTAGGAGAGAACATTTCCTTTAGCTTTTCCTTCTCTTTTTCACTAAATCCAACAGCTATATCTTCAGCTAGAAAAATTCCTTTATCAATATCATCTTTCTTCTTGAAATCTAAACCAAATGCAGAATAAATAGCATTTCCAAAATCAGTATTGGTGAGTTCACTTAACTGTTGCAATGATTTTTCTTTTTTAGTAATCACATCCACAATACTATTAACAGCCACATCATTTGAGCCATCTATTTTTTCCAGAATTGATACTAAAGAATTTGTAGTTGTATACTTTCCCCTAAGTTCATCTAATTCTAATGAATCTGTTATTCCATGCCCAGAAGAATAAAGTTGTTTAATAAATTCAAAAAAATCCTCAGCAAGCTCTTTTGTAGTTGGCGGTGCACGCATTAATAGATTCTGTTGCATATTTATCTTAGGCTACAGAAATAGTTACTTATTTTTAAACTTATTCATTCTGGAGTAGTATTTAATTTTTATGCTTTACAAATAATGTTTTGAGTAATAACTATAAAGATACATTTAAATAACCAAAATAAAACCCTAATACTATGAAATGTGAAATCTGCAAGAAAAACATAGGAACAACATTCATGGGAAAGGTATTAGGCACATATATAAAAGACGACAAAGGCAAAAAGCACGTAGTCTGCCAGGAATGCCAGAAGAAATCCCCAGATAAAGCAACGATTTTAGAAAATATTAAGTAGTGCTTTAATTCTTCTATTACTATTGCCCCGATAGCTCAGTCAGCAGAGCGGCAGTTTCGTAAACTGCAGGCCAGGAGTGCAAATCTTCTTCGGGGCTTAAATTTAGTATTTTAGAAAATATTTATTAAAAAAATTTAACCTTCTATTCCAAACAATTCCCAACAAAAAGAAGTGCGTTTAGCAGTTTCTAATTTATAGCAGATAGAGGAATCGTTTTTATCTATTGCTAACCCAACATAACAATAATCTCTGCGTTCCGGCAATTCATCGCTGATTTTCCCGCAATAATTTTCATCCTCTGCGCTTATTGCTAAGAGTGTATAGCATAAACTTTGGGTAGTTAAGTTTTCTACATCTTCACAGTTGCCCATTCCTATGTCTTCTATCATTTTTTCCACTACCCTGCCTTCTATTTTATCTAATGGAACATTTTTTTCCCAATCTCCAGAAATAAAATTCCCGTCTGCCTTTCCAGTAAAAGTACTCTTTTCCTCCTCAATAGATATTATTCTTGTTAGAACAGAATTCCTATCGGGATATGGTTTAAACATAACAATATCACCTACCTTTATTTGAGAAATATCAACTTTTTCAATTGTAACTGTCTCTCCCTTTTGTATAGTAGGCTCCATTGCGCTACTATCATACATAACATCAAATTGATTACTTGTGGTACAACCAGATATTAAGACCAACAAAAATAACCCCAATATAAAATAATTCTTCATGTTAGTTATTACCCTTCTAATATTTTTTAAATCTTCCTATTTTTTACCCTCTTAACCCTTTCTACACCATCAATCTTAGAAATAAAATCAACAACTTCTTTTGGGACTAAGCACTGCCAGTCTTTATTCTTAAGAATCCTATGCCTTATTATTGTGCTGGAAACATCTTCTACCATCTTAACTCTTTTGACATTATATTTTCCTTTAAAGCATCTTTCAGTCCATTTGTTGCCTGTAAAAACAGCATCAAACTTAGGAACCAGAGTTTCAATATGTTCAGCCCATTTTTTGTCATTGCCTAAATCCGGTATCGGAAAAACAGTATAAGCCCCTATATCATTAGCCGGTAAAACCAAATCAATCATCTCAATCCTCTCCTCAACAGTAAAAGGATTTTCTTTTGTATGATTTTCATTACTGCTTCCAATTCCAATAACCAATTCATCAACTTCCTTTAAAGCATTCTTTATATCAGAAAGATGTCCAAGATGAAATGGCTGAAACCTTCCAATAAATAGGCCTCTTTTCATAGTAGAAACAAGTCTAATTGTTGTTTATAAATTTTATTATATAATCCTTAATCACTCTGGAAGAGTATAATTAATAGTAAAGTTTATTAATGATAACAAAATTCTAAATTAAGTTTTGGAAATGAGTGCAATGCAAACTATAGAACTGGTCGATTTAACTCCTAAAATTTTAGAGTTGGAGTCTTTAGCAGCATCAGCTACAAATCCAAAGAGAGTAATTTCTAAAATTGATGAAATTGTCAGAACAACATTACATCAGGGCACAGTTTCGTATGGTTTAAGAGTATTGTCAAAACATAACTATACCCAAGAACAGTTACAAGGGCTAGCTCAAGATTACAATAAAAGAGGTTCAGAAGCTGGGGAAACATTGGGTGCCCCATATAATATTGATCCACTCAAAATAAAATTCTTCTATATGGAAAAAGAAAGTAATTTAGTAAAAATAGATTTAGACTAACCTTTCAAAACCATTGGCATGCTTCTTTTATGCTCATTATCTTTTATTCTTTTCATTATATTTTTAGCCAATTGATCATTTTCATCAATATTCTCCTTATTACCAATTTTCTTCAGAATTTTATCAATATCTTCATAAGAAGCTCTCAATTCCTTTTCATCAGTCTGCCCATGATAGAGCTCTGCTGTTGGAACCTTATTAATTATCTTGTCATTTATCCCTAAAAACTTTGCAAGCTCCCTGACTTCTGTCTTGAGTAAATCTCCAATAACCTCAATATCCACAGCGCCATCACCATACTTTGTAAAATATCCCAATAAAATTTCCGTCTTATTAGAAGTTCCAATTACTAGGGCATTATTGGTATTAGCATAATTATAGAGTATAACAGCCCTTACTCTTGCAATAGTATTCATTTGTGCAACCTTGCTCTGTTCCCATTCAATTTTCTTAAATCCATCAACAAAATCATTAATAAACACCAGAGAATACTCTATGCCTGTAAACGTGCAGAATTCAACAGCATCCATTATAGTTTCTTCAGAGCTTAAGCCCTTTAAAGGCATTATCAAAGCTTTAATATTCTCCTTTCCAACAGCATCTGCAACAAGTTTTGCACTCAAAGCAGAATCTAATCCGCCGCTTAAACCAATAACTGCCATATGAAACTTATTTTTCTCAAAGTAATCCTTTATTCCGCTAACTAATTTGGCATATACTTGTTTTATATCTTTGTTTTGCATTTTAGTTTTTTATTTTTATTATCAAATATTTTTTATTGGTTTTTATTTATATTGTTAATAGATTATAATCATTGGAAAATTTTTAGTGGAACTCCTATTATCATACCTCCCATACCAATGCCAAATCCTTGCCAATACTACTACATTTAAAAATCTTTTTAAATAATGAATAAAAACTAAATTGTATGATAAAGACCATATTATGCGACTTGGGCAATGTCATAGTCTTTGTTAATGAAGAGAAAATTATAGAAGGACTATCCAAATTTAGTAATAAGAATAAAGGCTGCATATACAGGTTTTTTAAAAACTCCATATCAAGAAAAGGTTTTGACAAGGGAAAAATAACTGCAGAGCAGTTCTTCAGAAGCTTTAAGAATGATCTGAATTTAAAACTAAATTTCAACCAATTTAGAAAAATATGGTGTTCTTGTTTCAGCCAAAATAAAGAAATGGAAGAGCTTCTTAAAAAACTCAAGAAAAATTACAAACTTGTTTTATTGTCAAATACAGATAAAATGCATTTTACTTACATTAAGAATAATTACCCAATACTAAGTATTTTTGACGACTTTATATTATCCTATAAAGTAGGCCACAAAAAACCAAGCCCTTTAATCTATTTGTATGCATTAAAAAAAACAGGAAGATTTCCAAGCCATATTTTATACATAGATGATATCAAGGAGTATGCCAGGATTGCAAAATTTTTAGGAATAAAATCCATTCAATACAAAAACTTTGAAAAATTAAAAAGAGATTTAAAACAAAAGAATGTAAAAATTTAAGAATCATTTATGAAAAACAAGCTAAAAAATAACATAAAGAAAAAACATTTTTATATACTCATAGCATTCCTGGTATTACTTTTAATAATATCCAAAAACCATTCCGTAAACAATCTTTCCGAAATGAAAAAAATAAGAGAACCAGTAGTAGCAGGTTCATGGTATCCTGGAGACAAGCTAACATTAAAGGCAGATATAAAAAAATACTTCGACAATGTAAACGAAGCTGAATTAGACAAAATAAAAGCGATTATTGTGCCGCATGCAGGCTATAGGTTTTCAGGACAGATTGCAGCAGCAGCATTCAAACAATTAAACAGCAATTATGAAACAGTAATTTTAATGGGACCAAGCCATGCATATCCATTAAATGATGCTTCTATTCTGAATGTTACCCATTACAAAACACCATTAGGGGAAATTCCACTATCAAAAAAAGTTAAAGAATTATTAAAAGAAGATATAATAAACACTATTCCAGAAGCTCATGCGCAAGAGCATTCCTTGGAAATAGAGCTTCCCTTTTTACAGGAAAAATTAAAGGATTTTGAATTAATTCCAATTGTTGTTGGAAAAATCAACCCAGACAAATTCAAACAAGCATTATCAAAACAAATTGATGATAAAACATTAATTGTTGTCAGTGTTGATTTATCCCATTACCATCCTTATAATGAAGCAAAGCAATTAGATTCTTATTCTATAGACAAAATCCTAAACCTTGACTCAAAAGGAATATTTAATGCAGAGATAGATGCGCCATGGGCAGTTTCAACTTTAATAAATATTGCAAAAGAAAAGCAATGGAAACCAGTTCTGCTTTATTATGCAAATTCCGGCGATATTACTGGAGATAAATCAGCCGTTGTAGGTTATGCAGCTATGGCTTTTGTTGAACAGCATGAAAAAAATAAAAACAATGAAGAAAAAGAGTTATTGACAAAACAGGAACAAAACTTCCTATTAAAATTAGCAAGAGATACTATTGAACATTACTTAAAAACAGGAAAACAACCTTCTGTAGACAAAACCAAATTAACACCAGCCCTAAAAAAAATCCAGGGATGCTTTGTGACATTAAACAAAAATCATGACCTTAGAGGTTGCATAGGCCATATTTTTCCACAAGAAGAATTATATAAATGTGTAATAGACAATTCTATCAGCGCTGCTGTAAGTGACCCAAGATTCAACCCTGTAGAATCTAATGAATTGAAAGACATCAAAATTGAGATTTCAGTATTAACAGTTCCTAAAGAACTAAAATTTTCATCAGGTGAAGACCTAAAAAACAAATTAAGGCCAATGACAGATGGAGTTGTGCTAAAGCAGGGCTTTCAGCAGTCAACTTATCTTCCGCAGGTATGGGAACAATTGCCAGATAAAGAAGAATTCTTGACAAGTTTATGCATAAAAGGAGGCATGAACCCAAACTGCTGGCAGGACACCAAAACAGAAGTTTCCACCTACCAGGCATTTGTTTTTGAAGAAGAGAATCAATAATTAATATGAAACTGGCAGCTTTAATATCTGGAGGAAAAGACAGCATTTATGCAGCTTACAAAGCATCAGAAGAACATGAAATAATTTGCTTAATAAGCTTTAAATCAAAAAGATCTGATTCTTATATGTTCCATACACCAAACATAGATTTAGTCAAGCAGCAGGCAAAAGCAATGCAACTTCCATTAATTTTTATGGAATCATCTGGTATAAAAGAAAAAGAGCTAGATGATATAAAAAAAGCGCTTAAAATAGCAATAAAAAAATACAATATACGGGGCGTAGTATCAGGAGCTTTAGCATCAAACTACCAAAAAAGCAGAATAGATAACATATGCAAAAAATTAAAGCTAAATTCAATAGCTCCATTATGGCACATCAATCCAGAACAGTATTTAAAAGACATAATTAAAAACAATTTCAAAACAATAATAACAGGAATTGCCGCAGACGGATTAACAAAAGATTTTCTCGGTAAGGAAATTGATAATGATTTTATTAAAAAATTAAAAAAGATTAATGAAAAAATTGGAATGCATCTTGCCGGAGAAGGCGGTGAATACGAATCTCTGGTCTTAGATTGTCCATTATTCAAAAAGAAATTAAACATAAAAAAATCAAAAATAGAGATGGAAAACTGCTGCACTGGGCAATTTATGATAAAAGATGCAGAATTAATAAACAAATAGCTATTTTAATTTTGAAGATTTATAGACATCTTCCTTATACGGCTTTGCTATTACAACCTTTGCTTCCAAGTTCCTTATCTTCAGCTCTTCTTCTAAATTCCATGATTTTTGGTCATATCCCAAACAGATAACATCAGGCTCATACTCTTCCAGAACCTTAAAAACATCATTTTCACGCCCTAGGACAGCTTCATCAATAAAATCCATTTTCTTAACCTGCTCTAGCCTATAATCTTCATCATGTTTTGGATTTACACCCTTAAATTTTAGAATATTTTTGTCTCTGGCAACAACCACAATCAAATAATCCCCATAACCCCTGGCTTCCTTAAGATAATGCTCATGCCCCTCATGCAGTATGTCAAACGAGCCAAATGCCATTACTTTTTTCATAGTACAGGTAATTATTGCGTATTTTAAAAATATTGTGGATTCAGCCACAAAAACTTTAAATATACTAAGAAAAGCATCTGTCTTATGCCAAAAAAAGAAGAAAAGCTTGGAATAAATGTAAAAAAAGCAGATGATTTCTCTGAATGGTATAATGAAGTAGTTATCAAAGCAGAGCTTGCAGAACATTCTGTAATAAAGGGATTTATGGTTATAAGGCCGACAGGCTATGCAATATGGGAAAACATTCAGGGCTATTTTAATAAAAGAATAAAGAAGCTGGGGGTAAAAAACGCATATTTCCCGCTATTAATTCCTGACTATTTCTTCAAGAAAGAAGCAGAGCATGCAGAAGGTTTTGCACCAGAGCTTGCATGGATAGCCCAAAAAGAAGAAGGAGTAAGATATGCTATAAGGCCTACATCAGAGACAGTAATGTATGATTCTTATGGAAAATGGATAAGGTCCTGGAGAGATTTGCCATTAAGAATAAACCAGTGGTGCAATATCATAAGATGGGAAGTCAAGCAAACTAAGTTGTTCTTAAGAACTAGAGAATTTCTTTGGCAGGAAGGCCATTGTGTTTATGAAACAGAAGAAGAATGTGTTAAAGAAACATTATTGTATCTGAATGAATACAAAAAATTATGTGAAGACCTTTTAGCAATTCCTGTTCTAACAGGCAAAAAAACTGAGAAAGAAAGATTTGCAGGAGCTAAAACAACTTATACCTTAGAAGCATTAATGCCTGATGGCAAAGCTTTGCAAATGGGTACGAGCCATAATTTAGGACAAAATTTTGCAAAAGCCTTTAACATAAAATTCTTAGGTAAGGATGAAAAAGAATATCTGCCATGGCAAAATTCATGGGGATTTACCACAAGACTAATAGGAGCTTTAGTTATGGAGCATTCTGATGATAAAGGTCTCGTGCTTCCACCAAAAGTTGCTCCAATTCAAATAGTAATTATACCTATTTACAAGAGTGATAATAAGGATGAAATAATAAAAAAAGCAAATGAGCTCAAAAACGAACTTAAGACTTACGAAGTAGAGCTTGATGACAGGGATGGATATACACCCGGATGGAAATTCAATGAATGGGAATTAAAAGGCATTCCATTAAGGATAGAAATAGGCCCGAAAGATATAGAAAAAAAGCAAGTTGTTTTAGTTAGGAGAGACAACAACAATAAAGAATTTGTAAAATTAACGCAATTAGACAAAAAAATAAAAGACACTTTAGAAGACATACAAAATTCTCTGTTCAACAAAGCAAAGAAATTTCTAGATTCAAATATTGTAGAAGCAAAAGACTGGAATGATTTTGTAAAGAATATAAAATCCAGAAAGCTTGTAAAAGCATTTTTCTGTGGAAAGGTAGACTGCGAAGACTTGATTAAAGACAAAACAGGAGGCGCAACCTCTAGGTTAATCCCGTTAGAGCAGCCAAAAAACATAGGTAAATGCATCCATTGCGGAAAAGAAGGTAAATTCTTGGTTTATTTCGCCAAATCGTATTGATATAGCAATGGCAACAAATTTTTGTACATGGACCTTGCCATTGCTTATTACGAACGGCAAACAAATGCACGATAATTATTTGCCGTGAGTATAATCTTTCTTTATGCCCTCGACAATCAAATCAGAAATATCTATTTTAGCAGCCTTGCCTGGAATAGTGTTTGTTGTTACCACATTTATCATATTCTTCTTTAGCCTTTCCAGGGCTTTTTCAACAAAAATACCATGAACTGCAACACAATTAAATCTCTTTACACCCATTCTCTTGAAATTATTTGCAGCTTCAATTATTGTATTCCCGGTGCTAATCATGTCATCAACTAAGATTATATTCTTATTTGTTAAGTCAACCTTTTTATTCAAGGTGACTTTGACATCTCTTCCGGAAAACCTTTTCTTCTCCATGATTACATGGTCGCAGCCAATCTCTTCAGCTACTTTTCTCGCCCACTTGTAGCTTTCCCAGTCAGGCCCGACGATTAATGGATTCTTTATATTTTTCTTGATCCATTTGCCCATATATTGGTTTGCAGACAATTTCTCGTGCCTTATATTGAACAATTCAGAAAGATTTTTTTCCCTATGAAGATGGGGATCTACTACCAAAAATCCATCAAAATACTTATTTATGAGGCCAGCCAAAACCTCAATACTTATGCTCTGACCGGGCTTAAATCTTTTATCCTGCCTGAAATATGGAAAATATGGTGCAGCAAGTATTACCTTCTTAGCTCCCAGCTCCCTGGCTGTTTCTGCAGCAAAGAAAACCTCAATTATTAGGTCATTTATATTGCCATAAAATGATTGAACCAGAACAACTTCTTTTCCCTTGACATCTTTCATAAATCTTATGCTTGTCTCACCATCAGGGAATTTCTTTACCCCTAGCTCAGAATAAGAAGTTCTTAGCTTTCTAGCTACCTTTTGTGCTAGATGTGTTCCTTTTGAGCAGCCTATTATTATCATAAATTATTCATTAATTTTGTCCTATTTATATGTTACTATAATTCCTAAAAGAATTTAACAGCAATCTTTTTAAAACACTGTCTTTCTCTTACTACCTAATGCCGCTGTAGCTCAGCCTGGTTAGAGCGCTAGAATTAGATTTTAGCGACACTCATATATTTGAGTTATGAAGCTTTTAGCTGATGATATACCTCAAACCGGGTTATCTAGAGGTCGTGGGTTCAAAGCCCGCCAGCGGCACTATTTTATCTTTCTATCTTAGAAAACTCTTATCCCTTGCTTCCTGTATGCTCTCTAGATACTCAAAATAATTGTCATCAAACCTTTCAGAAGTCTTTACATTTGCATATTGCAAACCTGCAGTTTTATGATAAACCTCAAAACTGTGCATTGCTCCTGTAATATCTGTTAACCCATTAACTCCACTTTCTTCTTCCTCAAGAATATTTACCATAACTATAACTATCAATAAAACAATCATAAGAGCAAGTATAGCTATAAATAACTTATTTAGTACTTTGGTCTCCATAACCCTGGCTAATGAATACTAGTTTATAAAACTTAACGCCACGGGCAGGATTCCCACATAAGGGCAGTCTGCCCTTATCAACCCTCAAAGGCTTTCTCGCTACGCTCGAAAGAAATAAAACGCCACGGCTCGGATTTGAACCGAGAAATCCCGAAGGAAAGCGGTTCACTCAAAAAGATTCGAGACCACCGCAATGCCAGATTATGCGACCGTGGCACAAGAACCAGTATATTCTGCTATTTTAAAAAACTTATTGATAATAAAAAGAAAAAATAAAAAAATAATTAACCGCATGTAGCTGCAATTGCACTGTCTGATTCACCAAACCCAAATCCAGGTGAAGGCTGGGCTGAAGAAAATTCTTCATTACATGCTCCAGGCGCATTATTAAATGAATCACAGATAGTTTTTAAGAAACTTGCAGAGTCTCTACTGCTCGACACTTGAGCACCATTAATAACAAGAGTCGGGCTTCCGCCTACCCCATATTTAGAATTAAGCCCTGCATCAATATTGAACTTAGGGAAGTTTCCACCCAACCATTTCGATTTGTCATCTAAATTAGCGCTAATTTCAAATTCCTTATCAGCCTCTTTAACGCAATTATTCATCTGCTCGACATTTACTTTTGCTTCTGTTAAGCATGGTTCACTCTCACCACCCTTCAAGAAACATGTCAAATAATCTAAAAACTTGTCATTCTGCTCTTTTTGGATGCAATACTGCCGTAGTTCTTCTTTAACTTCTGTTTCACCATGCATTGCATAGTAAACAAATCTTATCTTAAAATCAATAGTATCGCCTAAAGCCTTAACCGCTGGTATAATGCCTTTTTCTGCCTGTGTTCCATAAGGGCAATGAGACATTACAAATAACTCAACTTCAGGTTTATCAGATTTTTGAATACCTTGCGTTGGTTGAGGTTGTGTAGTTGGTTTTTCTGCCTCTTGTGTAATATCCATACCCTCAACAAACAGCATCTTACCATCTTTAGTTACATAAGAAACATAATCTTGGCTCCCTACAGAAATGCCAATGGTATACACCCCGCTAGATTCACTTACATCTTTAAGCGCAGCAGGAGTTCCAGATTGAATCAGATTATTATTGATATAATCAATAGCACTTTGTGCTGCTTTATCTGCAGAAACTACCCCGGTAATACCCTCTTTATTTCCCCTGAAACCACCAGTAAAGATAGAAATTATTAACAATAATACTGCTAAAGCAGTCGCAATTTTCCACATATCTGATTTTTTTATAGTAATACCCTCTAAATGCTTATGTTCTGTATGATGCTCCTTATGCTCATGATTCTTTTCTTCTGTCATAATCTACCACCCTGCATTTGTTGATTTTGCACTTATTTAAATATCTTACTAAATAACAACCTTTTAGGGCAATTTCAATAATATTTAAAAGTATTGGTGTAATACTAATCCTTATGAAAAAAATCATTATCATCGGTGCGGGAATAATTGGCTTAAGCATTTCCTACTATTTAAAAAAAAGCAATTTTGATGTTATAGTAATTGAGAAAGATAAAGCAGGGATGGAAGCTTCACATGCATCAGCAGGAATGTTAGCAGCACAATCAGAATTCGAGTTTTATGAAAAGTTTATGGATTTCTGCATCAAAAGCCGTAGCATGTACCCTGATTTCTGCAAGGACATTGAAACTGCTTCTGAAATTGATGCAGAATATCAAAAAAGCGGAATGATAAGGCCTGCATTAAACGAAGAGCATGAAACCCATTTTAAGCAAAATTATGAGTGGCAAAAAAAGCATGGTTTTGAAATAGAGTTCTTAAGCGGAGATGAACTAAGAAACATAGAGCCTAACTTATCAAAAAACATAATCTCTGGCTTGTATACAAAAAATGACGGCCAGGTAAATAACAGAAAATTAATGGAAGCCTTAATTCTGGCAAATAAAAAAAATAATGTAAAAATAATTGAAAACTGCGAAGTTAAGGATTATAGTATCAAAAATAATAAAATAACCGGTGTAAAAGCAAAAAATAGAGATTTTAATGCAGATATCGTAGTCAATTCAGCTGGGGCATGGTCCTCATCAATTTCTCCTGAATTAATTCCAAATTTTAAGGTTAAGCCAATTCGCGGCCAGATAGTTTCCTTGCAGGCAAATAAAAAAATCTTGGATAAGGTAATCTTCGCAAGTGTCTTAGGAAAAGGAGGTTACATAGTGCCAAGGAAAGACAACACAATCATCTTAGGCTCTACTGTGGAAGATGTTGGTTTTGAAAAAATTATAACTAAAGATGGCATAAATTCCATATTAAAAAATTGTTTTGATATAGTACCAGAGCTGAAAAACATGAAAATAATAGATAGATACTCTGGTTTTAGGCCAATAGCGTCTGACAATCTCCCAATTATAGGAAAAACAAGCATTGAAAACCTGATTCTAGCAACAGCCCACTATAGAAATGGAATTCTATTAGCCCCAATAACAGCAAAAGCAGTAACAGAATTAATTGTAAACAATAATGTTATGCCAGAAATTAAAGATTTTAGTGTTGATAGGTTTAATAAAAATAATTAATTCCCTTTTATCTTCTTAACCAACTCTCTAGCAGCTTCCTTGACATTATCAGCAGAAACAACAGCGCTTATAACAGCTATACTGCTAACACCTTGCTCCAAAACTTCATCTATATTTTCCTTATTAATCCCGCCAATAGCAATTAATGGTTTCTGAATATTATCCAATACAGGTTTTATAATCTCAACACCCACTTCATAATCCTTTACCCGTGTCTTAAATATTGGCCCTATTGTGATATAATCAACATCTTCCTGGTCAGCGTCTATTGCTTGTTCTACTGAATGTGTAGACAACCCAATAATCAGCTCATTTCCGCAGAATTCCCTTGCTTCTGCTATGCTTATATCGCTTTGACCTAAATGAACCCCATCAGCTCCTATTTCTAGAGCTATATCCACATAATCATTCACAATAAAAAGAACATTATTTTCCCTGCAAATCTTCAACAGCTTGACAGCTTCTTCCTTAACCTGATCTTTGCCCCATCGTTTTTCCCTTAACTGAATTATCTCTGCACCTCCTGCTATAGCTTCTTTAACAATCTCTTCATTGCTCCTGCCTTTGGAAATACTGCTTTCTGTTATTACATAGAGTTTGCCGTCAAAACCAAAATTTTTCATAGTAAAAAGCATTATTTTATTATTTTTAATATTATTGATTTGCGACACATTTATTAACCAACATATTCTCCAAAAATAATATGCAGTTCAAAATAAAAACACAGTCAAAAGCCTCAAAAGCTAGAACGGGAATAATAAAAACACCTCATGGAATTATCCATACTCCATATTTTATTCCAGTAGCCACAGCAGCAACAGTTCGCGGCTTAAACCAGGAAGACATGAAATCAATTAACGCAGAAGTTCTCCTTGCAAATACTTATCATTTGCACTTAAAACCAGGAGACAAAATCATAAAGAAACTAGGCAATTTACATAAATTCATGAACTGGAACAAACCCTTATTTACTGATTCTGGTGGCTTTCAGGCATTTTCTTTAGGATATGGGATGGAGCACAACATTAACAAGCTTGGAAATATATTCCCAGAGAACAAAAAAACAACAGACAAAAAAGAAAACCTTGCAGCAATAGATGATAATGGAGTTACATTCAAAGACCCTCAATCAGGAAAATTAGTTTATCTCAATCCAAAAAAATCTATACAAATTCAGCAAAACCTTGGTGCAGACATAATTCTTGCTTTTGACGAGTGTACTTCCCCATTATCCGATTACAATTACACAAAAAAAGCAATGCAAAGAACTCATAAATGGGCATTAGAATCATTAAAATATCACAAGAAAAAAGCAAGCTCAACAAAACAATCCCTCTATGGAATTATACAGGGTGGAGAATATAAGGATTTAAGGTTAAAATCAACAAAATTTACATCATCATTAAACTTTGATGGAATAGCCATTGGCGGCTCATTGGGAAAATCAAAAGAAGACATGCACAAAATATTAGATTGGGTAATTCCATTGCTTCCAGAAAACAAGCCAAGGCACCTTCTAGGCATAGGCAACATAGAAGATTTGTTTGAATGTGTTGAAAAAGGCATAGATACTTTTGACTGTGTAGCGCCAACAAGAATAGGAAGAAGAGGAGCATTATTTATCTCTCCCAAATCAGGAGGAAACATAAAAAATAAATTCAGAATTAACATAAAAAATTCAAAATACAAGCTCGACAAAAAGCCAATAGACAAAACTTGCAATTGCTTAACATGTAAAAATTACTCAAGAGCATATCTAAATCACCTTTACAAATCACAAGAACTGGCATATTATAAATTAGCTTCTTTGCATAATGTTAATTTTATGATGAGATTGATGGAAAAGATTAGGGACTCTATAGATAACAATACTTTCTCAAAATTAAAGAAAAAGTGGTTAAAATAACTAATTAACTTCTCTTTTCAGCTTCTTAGCCCAATACATAAAAGGAGTATCTAAAACAGCAACAACAAACTTCATAATATAGCTGACAATAAATATCTGGAATATAATACTCCATTCGAAAACCTGCTCCCAGCCAAACAATCCAAATAATCCTACAAATGCAATAAAAGTAAAAATAATATTGTCAATCAGCTGGGAAACCATTGTAGAAGCATTGTTCCTGAGCCATAGATGTTTTCCTTTTGTTTTCTTTTTTATCCAATTGAACAGATACACATCATTTAGCTGGGAAATTAAATAAGCTGTTAATGAAGCAATTGCAATTCTTGGTAAAAATCCAAAAATTTCCTGCAAAGCAGGGCTTAAAAAATCAGATTCATCCGGAACAAAGTGGAGTGTAATCTGCATTACAACTGTAGCAAAGATTAAAACAAAAAAACCAATCCACACAGCTTTCTGAGCCTCTTTTCTTCCATAATTTTCATTTAATATGTCTGTTGCAAGGAATATAGTGCCGTAAATAATATTTCCCATAGCAGTAACCAGGCCAAACAACTGCACAGTCTTCATCACCTGTATATTTGCAAGGATTATAGCAATACCCACCCATGAATATAATCCGACTTTCCCAAATAGCCTGTAAGCAAGCAATATACCTAAAAAGTTTACAACCAAAAGCAAAATCCATAATAGTTCGTTTATCATTTTTTTAATTTATTTTTATTATTTATAAATTTTTAATAGTTATTATTTGTTTATTACTATTGATATTTTTTTATTGTTATAGTTTTTATTGAATTTTATTTCATTGTACTTACTTTTTGTTGACTACCTCACTACACCATCCATAGGACTGGAAGCACTGGCATACAATTTCTTAGGAATCCTTCCAGATAAAAAAGCATCTCTTCCGCTTTCAACAGCTAATTTCATTGCCCTTGCCATCCTGACAGGATCTTTTGCTAAAGCAACACCAGTATTAAGCAGTACTCCATCTGCGCCTAATTCCATTGCAATAGTCGCATCACTTGCAGTACCGACACCAGCATCAACAATTATAGGAACTTTAGCATTCTCAAGTATAATCTTAATATTATTTGGATTTAATATTCCTTGTCCAGAGCCAATTGGAGCTCCTAATGGCATAACAGCAGCAGCCCCTGCTTTCTCAAGTTTTTGGCATGCAACAATATCATCATTTGTATAAGCCAAAACAGTAAAACCTTCCTTAACCAAAACTCTGGTAGCCTTAAGAGTTTCTTCATTATCAGGCATTAAAGTTTTTTTATCACCTATTACTTCTAATTTAATCCAGTTAGGCAGTCCAGCAGCCTTTGCAAGCCTAGCTGTCCTTATAGCTTCTTCTGCAGTAAAGCAAGCAGCAGTATTCGGCAGTATTGTAATCTTATTAGTATCAATATAGCTTAACATACTCTCTTTGCTTTTATCATTCAAATCAACCCTTCTTATAGCAACAGTAACAACTTCAGCACCGGCAGCTTCATGAGCTTTTTTCATTATCTCAAAATTTTCATATTTTCCAGTGCCAATAAATAATCTGGAATTAAATTCAAAATTTCCAATTTTTAGTTTATCATTCAACTTAACCACCACCCACTACTTTAACAATCTCAAGAACATCTTTGTCTTTTAGTTCAGTTTTGTCAAATTCCTGCCTATGAACTATATTCTTATTTAATTCAACAGCAACAGCATCTTTATTTAACTCAAGAGAACTAAGTAAACCTACAACATTCTTGCAATCAACTTCTTTTTTCTCGCCATTAATTACTAGTTCCATTCTCAAGAATAAACAAAAACCACCTGTAATTTAAAAAGATTTTTATTAAAACATGGATAATCTTAATTTATGCAGAAGAAAATCTACTTCGAAAGAGCCATCTTCATTTCTTGGTACTGCAGCATAGGTGACTGTGCTTATTGCTATATGTCAACCCAAAAACAGAGAATCTCTAACCCAAAAAAAGCAAGAAGAACTACGGCATCAATTCTTGCAGAAGCATATCTCTGCAAAAAGCTTGGCTGGAAAATAGGATTCCTGTCAGCAGGCTATGGAAGCTACACCACAAAAAGCATCTTAGAGCTTTGCAAAAATATTTATGAGATAACCAATCAAAAATTATGGCTTAACATAGGGGTGTTAGATGAAAAAACAATAAAAGAACTAAGCCCTTACTTAGAAGGAATTTGCGGAGCAGTGGAAACCACAAATGAAAAAATAAGAAAAAAGGTTGCTCCAAGCAAGCCGCTAAAACCAATAGAAAACATGTACAAGATTTGCAATAAATATAACCTAAAAAAATCAATGACATTCATCATTGGATTGGGAGAAACAATTAATGACTTTAAAACATTAAAAAACTTCATAATCAACAACAAAATCGACAAAATTATTTTTTACGCATTAAATCCAATAAAAGGAACAATATTTGAACACTCAAAAGGTCCAAATATAAACTATTTCATAGAATGGATTAAAAAAACAAGAAATGAATTCCCAAATATAGACATTGTTGCAGGCCACTGGGTAAACCGTGTTCAATATATTCATTCAATGCTGGATGCAGGAGCAAATTCAATAACAAAATTCCCTGCAATAAAGCTTTTTAACTCAAAATTTGCAAAAACAATAGAAGATGAAACAAAAAAAGCAGGCTATGAATTCCAGGGAACTTTCACAAAACTTCCTAAAATCAACCTTAAGGAGATTGATAAATTAAAACTAAATAAAAGATTAAAAAATGATATTAAATTAAAATTAAATTCTTATTTGAAAAAAATGAAGAAATAATCATTCATACCTCAACGTCCGTCACTTCGTTCCTTGACATTAGCGATACTCATTTCATTCGTATCGTAATGCATCTACAGGCTTCAGTTTTGCTGCTGCTCTTGCAGGAAAGAATCCAGAAGCAGCTCCAATACCAAATGAAAACACAAGGCACCCAACTATTAACCACCACGGAAAATAAGGCTGCAAAAAGGAATATCCGGAAGCAGCAATTGCAACAGCGCCAAGCTTTGCCAATCCAAATCCAAGCAGCATGCCTATACTTCCTCCAATTAAACCCAAGAAGCCGGATTCAATAAAAAATATCATTAAAATATAGCTGTTCCTTGCGCCAATTGACTTCATTATTCCAATTTCTTTTGTCCTCTCTAAAACAGCAGTATACATTGTATTCATAATATTAACAGCAGCCACAACAACAGATATTCCGGCAATTATGACTAAGATGGAGTTAAGCACTAATAATACAGTGCCGAATGTCTCCATGAGCTGCGCAAATGACTGAATATAGAAATCTTCCTCGCCTTCTTTCTGCCCTTTTTTCTTCCTTAGTTTTTCTTCAAGCCTATCTGCAAGCTCAATTGGATCTGCATCTTTATCAGCTCTGATAAACATATAATCATACTCATCCCCTTTATCAAAAAGCTCTTTTATAGCGTCTTCTGTCATGTAAACATTTGAATCATCCTGAGGATTTCCAATTTCCTCATAAAATCCCACAATATCAAAAGACTTGCCATTAATAAACATATTATCCCCTAATTTTAAAGGATTGGAAAAAATCTTGTCTGCCAACAAATAATTATAACCTACAGTAACCTTATTTCCATCTCCTTTTTTTAAATCCCTTCCTTTGAAAATCCCAAAACCAGCAAAAGCCTCTTCAACAAGCCTTAGTTCAGACGGGTCAGTAGGCATTCCCATAATAAAAACCCATTTTCCCAGCTTTTTTTCATCAATTTTCACTTCACTTTGCTTAATCATCATAGCCGTCGCTTCAGAAATCCCATTCTGTTTTTTTATAAAATTAAGGTCATCCTTTGTAAAGTATGTTCCAGCAGAACCCGGAATTCCATAACCCTTTGGCTGGGCAATGAGTTTGTCTGTACCCATCTCCTCAGCCATCACATTCATATAATTCCTAAGCCCTTCACCATAGCTGATTAAAACAAAAATAGACATTATGCCTATGAGTATAGAAAGAATAGTGAGAGAACTTCTTGTAAATCTATACCTGATATTATTTGCAATGTATTTAATTAAATCTTCTATCATATTACACTCCATTACTTAGTATGACGCAGAGCATCCACTGGATTAAGCTTTGAAGCATTTATTGCAGGTATTACTCCAAATATGCTTCCAAGCAAAAACGAGCCAAATATTGAGCCAAACACAAGCCAGACACTTACCTCAGCCCTTATGAGTTCGCTTCCAAGCGCTAGTCTTCCAACAAAAGCCAGCCCCATTGCCACACTTATCCCAATAATTGCACCTATTATCCCGCCTATACTCCCTATCAGCCCGGATTCAATAAAAAACAATGAAAAAATTGAACTGTTCCTTGCGCCAATTGACTTCATTATGCCTATTTCTTTTGTGCGCTCAAGAACAGATGTAAACATAGTGTTCATTATCCCAATGCCGCCAACAAGTATGGATATGGCTGCAATAATATAAACAAACAGCTGTACAGCAAACAAAGTTGAATTAACCTGGGCAAGCACAGCCTGCGGCGTTTGTACAGTAAAATCTTCCTCTCCTTTCTTTACATTTCTTTCTTTCCTCATAACCTTCTCTATATTTTCCTGTACATCTTTAATATCAGCATTTTGCTGAACCTGCAATGCAATAATGTCATATTCATCATTCGGAATATCTAATATCTTTCTTAAATCATCTTCTTCCACAAGTACAATACTATCAATGAGAAAACTGCCTTTTTTCTCCAGGAATCCAATAACTTCAAATTCCTCATCCTGTATAAGCACCTTTGAGCCAACAACTATCTGTTTTCCAAATCCTGCATTCTCTTCTCCAAGATTACCTCCTAAAACTGTTTTTTTACTGTCACCATCCCTAAGCAACCTTCCTTTTCCAGATTCAAGATTTAATGCCTCTTCGATAAGTTTTCTGTCAGCGCCTTCAGCCATGCTTGCAGCCATGCCAAATGCTACATTATCATTATACTCTAGTTTACCGCCCCTTGTAAGCCTACCTACAGCATTCTTAACACCAGTTACGCTCTCAATTTTTTTTACATTGTCTTTTGTCAATGGATTTACAACACCAGTACCGGGAGGTCCCATCCCTCCAGATGCCATTACAGCCAGCTTGTCAGTCCCAATATCTCCAAACTGAGATGAAATTGTAACCTTCAATCCCTGGCCTATTCCAATAAGAGAAACAACAGCAGTTATGCCTATGATTATGCCAATCATAGTAAGCCATGACCTTAGCTTCCTCTTTCTAAGGCTCTTAACAGAAAAAATAAAGTAATCTTTAATCATTTTATTGTATATAAAATCTGAAATATTTTATATGTCCTAAAAAATTCTTTGAATTTTTGGGACACAAAAAATCTATGATTTT
>JAZDMC010000021.1:0-10127 GCA_043801325.1 Candidatus Woesearchaeota archaeon
GACATAAAACAAGGTTCAGTAATAGCAAAAAAAGGCTCAATAATAAACCCAAGAATTATTGGGGCAGTAGCCTCTCAGGGAACAAAAGAAATTAAAGTAAAGAAAAAGCCGTTTATAGCTTATTTTTCCACGGGGAATGAAATAATAAAATCAGGAGAAAATCTGGAAAATGGAAAAGTCTATGATATCAACTCAAAAACAATTATTGCCGCAATAAAGCAAAATAATTGTGATGTTCTGGATTTAGGAATTGTAGAAGATAACCTAGAATTGATAAAAAAGGCAATAGAAAAAGGTCTTGAAGCTGATTTTGTCCTGCTTTCTGGAGGCTCTTCTCTTGGAGGAGAAGATTTCATGGTAGAGGCTGTAAATGAGTTAGGTGATGTGGTAATACATGGAATTGCAGTCAAGCCTGGAAAACCTGTTTTAGTGGGAAAAATAAAAGATAAGTTAATTTTAGGATTGCCAGGTTACCCTACATCTGCATTATCAAATTTTTACATTCTTGTTGTACCGATTATCCAAAAAATGATTGGAATAAGTCCAGAAATAAAAACATTAGAAGCAAAATTATCAAGAAAAATAGTATCGACAGTTGGTAGGTATGAGTTTATGGCAGTCAAATTGGAAAACAATGAAGCAATTCCAGTAATGAAAGGCTCCAGCTCAATAACAACATTGGCAGAAGCAGACGGATTTATTGAAATTGATGAAAACACCGAAGTATTGGAAAAAGGAAGCATAGTTACAATAAGGTTATTTTAATGGCAAAAGTAATTTCTGTCAATATCAGCAAGGAAAAGCACGTGCCTAAAGAAAGTATAGAAAAAGGCATATTTAAGGTAGATCATGGCTTGGTTGGAGATGCTCATGCAGGTCCTGGAATACGCCAAGTTTCCTTGTTGGCAAAAGAAAGCTATGATGAATTTGAAAAGCTTAATTTTAAAAAAGTATGCCTAAAAAAAGGAATATTTGCAGAGAACCTTACAACAGAAGGAATTATTTTATACAAACTAAAAATAGGAACAAAACTAAAGATAAATAATGTTATTCTGGAAATTTCTAAGATTGGCAAGGAATGTCATACTGAATGTACAATAGCAAAAACAGTTGGAGCCTGCATAATGCCAAAACAGGGAGTTTTTGCAAAAGTCATCCAGGAAGGAGGAATAAAAACCGGAGATGAGATAGAAATAAATGAATAAGTCAAACAATATTCTTCCCATTGTTATAAATATTAAATCTTTGGCCTCGGGCAAACCCGATTAAAGTTACATTTAATTTCTTAGCCAAATTAACAGCCATATCAGTTGGAGCAGATTTTGAAACAACAATTGGAATTCCAGCCTTAACAGATTTCAGGACCATCTCCGAGCTTAGTCTTCCTGTTGTCAAGATTATCTTATCTCTCAAATTAAGTTTTTTTGTTAAGGCATAGCCAACTATCTTGTCCACAGTATTATGCCTTCCAATATCTTCTGTAAAAAATACAATCTTGTCCTTAGCAGCTAAAGCAGAGGCATGAACCCCGCCAGTTTCCTGGAATAATTTTGATTTTAATTGAAACTTTATCATTAATTTCATTATTTTTTCTTTCTTAGTCTTTACATTATTCTTTATTTTTTTAATTTTCAGATTTTTATAGTCATAAAAAGAAGCGCATCCAGAATAGATTATTTTGTTTTTTGTATCGACTTCTTTTTTTAGTTCAACTATAGCAATGCCATCAGGTTCATTAATTTTTATTGATTTTATTTCATTGATAGCCTTAATTATGTTTTCTGAGAACAAATAACCGATTATCAAGTAATTTAATTTGTCAGGAGAACAAAGTAAAGTTGATGCCTCTTGACCATTGATAAATAGTTTTAATGGAAATTCCTTTACAACAATATCCTTTAATTTCTTTTTCTTGTTATTTATTATTTTGATAATATTGTATTCTTTCTTCATTTTAACAATTCTCGGGCTTTTTCTAAGTCATCCTCATTATTAATGTTAAAAAAACAAATGTTTTTCTTGTCAAATTTCTCAATTTCTTCTCTTTCAATATATTTTATTTTTTCTATTTTTTCTATCATTTCTCTTATCTTTAATTTATTATTTTTTATTTGATTTTCTATTATTGGTAAAATATTTTTACTATATAGAGCATGCAATGGTTCTACATTATCATTAATTTTGGGAATAACAGTGTCAAACTCATCAAATCCTAACATATATTTCACCAAATCAGCATTAACAAAAGGCATATCACAACCTAAAATAAAATTACAATCATCTTTTGATGCTTTTAATCCAGTATATATTCCTCCAAGTGGACCTTTATCTTTCACTAAGTCTGGAATAACTTTATAGCCTAAAAATTTGTAATCTTCAACATTATTTGCAACGATTATAATCTCTTCAAAAATATTCTTCAAAGAATTTATTGTATTTTCAATGATAGTTTTGCCATTTAGCTCTAAAAAAGCTTTGTCAGTGTTAATTCTGGTATTCTTTCCACCAGCTAAGAGAATTAAGGACATTTTATACCTTTTCAACTTTTACTGCACATACTTTTGTTTCAGGAATCTTTGCAATTGGATCTAAAGCATCGTTTGTAAGAACATTAGTAGGACTCTCAAAAAAATGGAATGTCATGGATACAAGACCTTCTGGACAAATATCTGTAACATTTGCCTTAACTTTAACTTCTCCCCTCCTAGAACTTACTTTAACCATATCTCTATCGGCAATATTTAATTTATCAGCATCTTTTTGATTGATTTCTAATAATTCTTCTTTTTTTAGGGCACTAAGCTTGCTGCTTTTTCTAGTCATAGTTCCTGTATGAAAATGATAAAGACTTCTATCTGTAGTTAATATCAAAGGGTAATCCTTGTCAGGAAGTTCTGCAGATGGCTTATATTTTAAAGGCATAAACCTTCCTTTTCCTCTTGTAAACTTATCTTTATGCAGATATCGAGTTCCAGGATGCTTATCATCCAAACATGGCCACTGCAGACCAATATCCTCAATACGTTCATAGGAAATTCCTCCATAACCCGGTATAACTAAAGCAATTTCATCCATAATCTTAGAAGAATCATTGAAATCAAATCCTCTTGCACCCATTTTTTTTGCAATCATGCAGGTAATTTCCCAGTCAGATTTGGAATTTCCAACTGGATCTATTGCTTTACGTACTCTTTGAACACGCCTCTCAGTATTTGTAAATGTTCCATCCTTTTCCGCAAATGTAGTAGCAGGCAAAACAACATCAGCAAGTTTTGCAGTTTCTGTCATAAATATATCCTGAACTATAAATAAATCTAGCTTTTTGATTGCTTTTTCAACATGCTTGGAGTTTGCATCTGCCAATATAGGATTCTCGCCAATTAAATACATTGCTTTTAACTTTCCTTTTAGTATAGCATCCCACATTTCAGTAAGTGCAAGTCCTTTAGAATTTGGTAAACTGCAGCTCCAACTTTCCTCAAACTTTTTTCTTGAACCTTCATCATCAACCTTTTGGTATCCTGGATAATCATTGGGTAATGCACCAACATCACAAGAACCCTGAACATTATTCTGGCCACGCAATGGGTTTACCCCTGAAGATTCCTTCCCAACATTTCCAGTAAGCATTGCTAAATTAGCAATTGCTAAAACATTATCAGTCCCATGTGTATGTTGTGTAATGCCCATAGCATAGAAAATCATTGCTGGCTTAGCTGTTGCATATATTTTTGCAGCCTCTATAATTTTATCTTTTGAAACATTAGTAGTTTTTTCAACAAAATCCAAATCAAATTTTTCTAAAGATTTCTTAAATTCTTCAAAATTCTCACATCTTTCGTCAATAAACTCTTGGTCTAGAAAATCTTTGTCAACAATTACTTTCATCATCCCATTAAGCAAAGCAACATCTGTACCTGGCGTGTTTTGTAAAAATAAAGTAGCAAATTTACTCAAATCAATTTTTTTTGGATTGGAAACAATTAATTTTGCACCATTCCTAACAGCCTTTATCATCTCTAAGGAAATAATGGGGTGTGCCACGGTTGTATTTGTACCAATAGCAAGCATGCATTTTGTATTTATAATCTCATTTATAGAATTAGTCATTGCGCCACTGCCGAAACTCTGCACTAAACCTGTAACAGTAGGTGCATGACACAATCTTGCACAGTGGTCAACATTGTTTGTCTGCATAACTACTCTTGCAAATTTCTGAAAAACATAATTATCTTCATTTGTGCACTTGGCAGATGCTATAAGAGCAAATTTATCACCTTTATACTTTTTCAACCTTTCAGTAATATAATCCAATACCTCATTCCAGTTTACCTCAACAAATTCTCCGTTCTTTTTAATCAATGGTTTTGTCAATCTATCAGGATGATTTACAAACTCGTAACCTAATGAGCCTTTAACACAAAGAGCACCTTTATTTATAGGGCTTTCAATATTACCCCTCGCACCAACAATTTGATTATCTTTTACTTTTAGAATTAAACCGCAGCCAACACCGCAATAAGTGCAGGTTGTTTTGACTTCAGACACTGGCTGCATTTCATTTTTTGCAGTTAATTTTGTATTGATTTTTACCACCATAGCCCCCATACACTCAAAAACTGGTTTATTAAGTAAAAATAACTAGGAAGTTTAAAAAATTATTTAATTTTAGAAATTATTTCAAAACTCCCCTTAACTTTTCAGCTCGCAATATTTTATTGACAGCTGAAATATATAATGCAACTCTCATATTACATTTGAAGTTCTTGCACGATTTCTCGAGCTCTTTTGCAGCTGCCACCATATATTCTTCAAGTTTCTTAACAACTTCTTCTTTTTTCCAATAATAATCCATGTTATTTTGTACCCATTCAAAATAGCTCACTACAACACCTCCGGCATTTGCTAATATGTCAGGAACAATAAATATTCCTCTTTCTTCAAGAATTGTATCAGCCTCTGTAGCAATTGGATGATTGGCCATTTCTAAGATAATTTTTGTTTTTATTTTATCAGCATTTTCCTTTGTTATTTGGTGTTCCAGAGCTGCTGGTATCAAAACATCACACTTTAACTCCAAAAGTTCTTTGTTTGTAATTTCTTTTGAATCTTTAAATCCTTTCAGGGATTTTTTATTATTTTTATAATCAATTACTTCTACAATATCCAAACCTTTTTCATTATAGATCCCCGTTATAGAATCACTTACAGCTATAATCTTATATTTTTGTTCATGTAGTATTTTTGCAATATTCATACCTACATTACCAAAGCCTTGTACTGCTACTTTGGTAGTTACTGGATTCATATTCATTGACTCGACAATTTCTTTTAGAACAAAATATCCTCCCAATGAAGTAGAAATATCCCTAACATAACTGCCTCCCAATTCAATCGGTTTGCCGGTTATTACTCCAGGAGCATGCTTGCCTATTATTTCTTCGTATTCATCCAGCATCCATGCCATAATCTGTGGAGTAGTATTCACATCTGGAGCAGGTATATCTGTTTCTGGTCCTATGAATCTGTATAATTCTCTCATGTATGCTCTGCTTAATCTTTCTAGTTCTCCTTTTGACAGCTTCTTAGGATCAACAACAACGCCGCCTTTAGCGCCGCCAAAAGGAACATTCACAACAGCACACTTTAATGCCATAAGAAAAGCTAGTGTTTTGACATCTTCCAGATTCATTTCAGGATGAAATCTTATTCCTCCTTTAGTCGGGCCGCGGGCATTATTGAATTGTATCCTGTAACCGGTAAATATCTTTGTAGTAGAATCGTCCATAATAACGGGAAAGCTGAAAATAAAGCTCCTTTTTGGTATTGTAAGAATATCTATCTCTGCTTCTTTTAGCTTCAGTATTTTAGCTACTTTATCAAGCATGTTATAGCAGTTAACGCATACATTTCTTTGTTCCATTTTGAAAAACCTCCATTGTAGAAATAACTTACCCCTTAAGCGCTTTACCTATTTCTTCTTTATCAAATCCAACGATTATATTTCCACCAATGTCTATTACAGGCACTCCCATTTGGCCTGACTTCTCTACCATTTCTTCTGCAGCTTTTTGATCTGCTCCAACATCAATATCTTCAAACTCTATGTTTTTCTCTTTCAAAAATTCCTTTAGCTTTACACACCAAGGACATATTTTTGTGGAATATACTTTTACTTTTAACTCTGCCATTTTTTATTACCCCAAAACTTAAATTTATTGATTTTAAGGAAGGTTGCTTATTATTTAAATGTTTTGCCTATTTTTAGTTTCCCTTGATAATAAGGAAAAATTTATATTGTTTCATTTATCAAATTTGTTATATGAACAAACTATTATTCGGAACAGCAGGGATTCCAATAAGCGCAAAAGGCTCTGGAACAGAAAGAGGAATTGAAGAGGTAAAGAACCTAGGATTAGGTGCAATGGAATTAGAGTTTGTCAGAAACATTAATATAACAAAACAAGGAGCTCCAAATATAAAAAAAGCTGCTGAAAAAAATAATATTGTTCTAACATGCCATGCCCCTTATTTCATAAATTTAAATTCCATGGAAAATGCAAAACTAAAAGCCTCTATTCAAAGAATTTTAAGCTCTGCAAGAATCGCAAATCTATGCGGTGCGTGGTCAGTTACTTTTCATGCCGGGTTCTACCAAAAAAGCACAAAAGAAGAAACCTACAAAAAAATAAGGGAATCAATAAAAGAAATAAGCAGTACATTAAAGCACGAGGCAAATAAAATATGGCTTAGGCCGGAAACAACAGGAAAAGAAAGCCAATTTGGAAATATAGATGAAATTCTAAGGTTAAGCAATGAATTTGATAATGTAATGCCCTGCATTGATTTTGCACATGTCCACGCAAGATCCAGTGGAAAATATAACTCTTATGAAGAATTTTGCAGCATCTTAGGGCAGATTGAAAAAAAACTAGGAAAAAAAGGTCTTGAAAACATGCACATGCATCTTACTGGAATTGCTTATGGCCAAAAAGGAGAAAAGCACCATTTAGACTTAAAAGAATCTGATCTTAAGTATAAAGAACTATTTAAAGCATTAAAAGACTTTAAAGTAAAAGGCGTTATAATTTCAGAAAGCCCTAATATTGAAGCGGATGCTATTTTAATGAAAAAGGCTTATGACAATATTTAATAAGATTAATTAAATTTACAATAAATTATTAATAAAAAGTAATCAATGGAGCAATTTCAATGAAAGAGATATATGACACTGTAATAATTGGAGCAGGAGTTACAGGTTTATCTGCAGCAATGTACGCAGGAAGATTAAACTTAAAGACTCTTGTTTTTGGAGCAACTTCTGATACAGAACTCCCTATTGGAGGGATAATAACCTTAGGAAGCCCTATTGAAAATTACCCTGGATTCAAAAGCATTGCGGGGCAGGAATTAGCAAAAAAAATTGAAGAGCACGCCCGTGATTATAATATTGAAATCAAAGAAGAAAAAGTGGTTGATGTTAGAAAAGAATCAGCTCTTTTTACTGTCAAAACTGAAAAAACAGAATATAATGCAAAAACCATAATTTTCGCTACCGGAACAAAATGGAGAAAGCTGCCAATGAAAGGCGCTGAAGAGTTCAAAAACAAAGGTGTTCATTACTGCGCATTATGCGACGGAGCATTGTACAAAGATAAGATTATCGCAATAATTGGAGGTTCAGATACTGCAGCCAAAGAGGCCTTATTATTGTCGCAATTCGCAAAAAAAATTTACATAATCTACAGGAAAAATCAAATACGGACAGAACCAATAAACACAAAACTAATTGAAAAAAATAAGAAAATTGAAGTTATAACAAATACAAACGTTGTTGAAATTTTAGGTGATAAGTTTGTGAACAAGGTTATTTTAGACAAAGAATTTAATGGAAACAAAGAATTATCATTAAATGGTGTTTTCGGCGCAATAGGACATATTCCTCTTTCTGGTTTAGCAGTCAAGCTAGGAGTCAAAATTAATGAAAAGAAAGAAATAATTATTGACAGAGAAAGCAAGACAAATGTAAAAGGAATTTTTGCAGCAGGTGATGTAGTAGATTCTGCATTCAAACAGGCTATAACAGGAGTTGCAGAAGGTGTATTGGCTGCTTATTCGTCATACACCTATATTAATGAAAACAGAAAGTAAATTTTTAAGATTACTCTTTATCAAAAACGCTTCCAAGCTGAATCAATTTGCTTTCCTGGAGATGGTCTGCTGTCATTAACATACCAACAGGCAGCTTATCTTCAAAACCAACTGGCACATTCAAATGAGGCAATCCAGCAACATTCGGGCTTACTGTCATAATATCCATCATATACTGCTGCAATGGACTTAATTTCTCAATCTCAGAAAACTTAGGCGGTAATATTGGAGAAGTTGGGCATATTAATGCATCAAATTTCTTAAACATCTTTTTGTATTCATTTACAATCTTTGCCCTTACCTTGGTTGCTTTGATATAGTAAGCGTCTCTATAGCCAGACATCCTTGCAAATGTCCCTAAAATAATTCTTCTTTTTGCTTCGTCTCCTAAATTATGGCTTCTTACTTTGGTAAAATACTCATTAAAATTCCCTTCTAATTTATCGCTGGTTCCATACCTCATTCCGCAGTATTTTGACAGATTTGTAGATGCCTCAGAAGTCGCTAAAATATAATAAGTTGACAAACCATGCTCTATTGGCAATTTCAAAGAAATCTCTTCTGTCTTTGCGCCTGCTCCCTCTAATTTTCCGATTGCTTCCATTATTTTTTTATTTATTTTATTATCAATATCTTTGAATGACTCTTTAATAATTCCAATTTTCATATTTTTAATAGTTTTATTTGTAAAATCAGTATAATTTTCTATTGGCTTGTTTATTGTTGTGCTTTCGTTATTGTCAAAACCAGAAATTGTTTCCAGTAAAGATGCAACATCATGCAAATTTTTTCCCAATGGGCCTATTTTATCCAAAGAATTTGCATAATCAATTAAGCCGTATCTTGAAACTCTGCCATATGTGGGGCACAAGCCAAAAACGCCGCAAAAAGAGGCAGGCTCTGCAATTGAACCTCCAGTGGATTCACCTAAAGCAATATGCGGAAATTTTGCAAGCTGGCTTAATCCAGCCGCTCCTCCAGAACTGCCGCCGCAAGCTCTTATTTTATCAAAAGGATTTTTTGGAATCTTGAATCCTAAGCCAACATTAACAGAAAAGCTTCCAAATCCAAACTCATCTTGGCTAGTTTTTCCTATTATAATTGCTCCTTGCTCTTTTGCCTTCTTTATCACAGTAGCATCAAACAACGGCTTGTAGCCCTGAAGAATTCTGCTTCCTGCTGTACTTTCAACTCCTTTAACGCAAATAGCATCCTTAACAGAAACCATAACTCCCAATAATTTTTTATTTTTAACATTTTTATTTTTTATTTGCTTTTGCAGTTCTTTTGCCTGCTGCAATGCAAGCTCTTCAGAAATAACATTGAAATAGTTGTACTCTTTGTTTATTTTTTTGCATTCATCAATAACTTTTTCAGTATGCTCAATAATATCAATTTCATTATTTTTTATCTTTTCAACAAACTCTTTAGTGTTCATTCTTTCTCCTTTAATTGCGTCGCAATTAATAATCCAATCAAAGACCAAAAGAACATTACCAAAAATAAAATTTTAAAGCCGAATATTTTAACTAAAAATGCCCCAATCAAAGCAGCAATGCCTGTTATTGTGTAGTATACACCTTCCCAGGCAGCCCACTGGGAAGCAAACTTGCCCTTTTCCAGATATTTTGTATAAAATGAGTCATAAGCTGGAAGTTGGATTACCGTACTAAGGCCTAAAACTATTTGCACAATAAATAACTGGGTTACATTAGCAACAAAAAAATAGCCAAGAAAGCCAATACTTTGCAGAGTATACCCTACGATCATAACAGGTTTATCTTTTTTTATTTTATCTTGTATTTTCCCCATTACAAACATCCCAAGACCAGAGACAATCATAAAAACTGCCCAAGAGCCGCCAGCAGCCAAAACATCTCCGCCAATATCCTTGACAAAGAAAGCATATATAGGACCCAGCATTCCTGCAGCTAATAAGAAAAAAGAATTTGCAGTTAAGGCTAATTTTAATTGTT
>JAZDMC010000029.1:0-2214 GCA_043801325.1 Candidatus Woesearchaeota archaeon
TTTTACTGGATAACCTTTTCGTTTCCGATCCTTCTGCACTAAAACTATAACATATATATTATATATATGTCAAGGGGGAAAATTGATTTCCTGGAAGCGCTTTCCTAAGTCCTAGCATCGAGTTACATTAATTTTTGAGCACCTGTGGCGAGACTAAAACATCTCAATCTATCCTGGTTACTTCTAAGGCCGAAGTGATTAAGTTGCTGACATATATATTTCATATCTTCTTCTCTACATAACTCATTGCTAATAATTATGTTATAAGATATAACCTCTTTTTTTCTATCAATTATTGCCTTCTGCCTTAAAAAAACATCCTTAATTTTCAAGGGATTCCAAAGAGCACACTCTCCGGGAATGAATCTATTTTTGAATTGATAAAAAATTAATTGACTTAAAATGCTAAAAATATTATCTAAAAAATTTTCTTTTTTTTCGCTAAAAAATGAATCAATGGAATCGGGAAACAAAACTGGCTTTTCATGTAACACTTCTTTAGTAATTTTATTGAATTCATTGTGCTTGTTATTAGGAGATATCCAATGATATAAGTTACTTACTGACAAATAGCTATGTATTATTTCGTGAGGCATATTCGATAAAATCCCAACCCTAACAGCGCCAATCGTGTTGTTTTTTAATAATATAGCCAAATACTTAACCTCTTGTGCTATAAGATGTTGTGATAAAGAAATGTCTTCAATTTGGTAAAAAAACTCGACTCCAAATTCACTCCAAACAAGTTTTTCTCCTGCAGATCTTCTTTCAAACTCAGCCATATTCTCTAGTTGCCATGGCCAAAATCCTAAGAGGAAAAATCGCTTATGAGAATCGTCAACTGGTATTGATTCTAATACATTACCGTCTAAATCAAGTATCTCAATTTTACTTAGGCGCTTTGAAACATTTTGTCCATTAAGAGCCGAAATAAAATCTAAAACCTCGCTTGAGTTTATACTGTCACCTTGTATATTAAAAACAGATACTACCTCCTTACCCCTAATGAAACTTTCTATGTAACTCTTTGCCTTATAATATGTTGTGAATAATTTTCTGTTTTTTAGTGGCGAACTCCAAACTGATAATAATTCAGAATCTAAAAAGAAAGTGCTATTGTCCCTTGATTGAAATTTAAAGCCAGAAACAGGCATTAAATTTTTTCTAAATTCTGTAACTAGTTCTTCAACAAGTAGTTGCGTATTGCAAAGCAAGCCCATAACCTTATTATAAATCGATTTTGGTGGACGATCCCCTACTAGTGTCCATATTTCATTATTATCGTAACATCTTGTAGTTTCAATGGTTAAACCATATATTGATTTGAAAATTATCAAAGCCTGCATGATATTTTCTATATCTCCCCTTAAACCACTGAATAAAGATGGTTGCAAGTTTAACAAAACTTCTGTTGCAATTTTAGAAATATCCAATTGGTTATCTATGGCATTTAGTATCAAAAAACCACCATGTTCAACTTCGCCTTGAAGCTTAATTAAATGTTTAGGTCTTCTACCAACAGGGCTACTCAATTTATGGACTTTTAATATATGATTCACAGTAGATTTGGATAGCTTAACACCAAATTTAGCACTCACAAGATTAGCGAGATCCCTACAGCTTAAATCAGGCCTCATATTCTTTTGCCTTAATATAAATCTTATTATAACTGCCTTAGTTTTATATATATATCCCATAATCCATATAGGACATTAATTTCATATTACTTATTATTATACAAGATGTTAGCATTATTGACAATTTAGTTTGGACATTTACATTAGTAATTGTAACCTAATATTGCAAGATTGTCAAGATTGATTTGGTAGTCTGGCTGGTCTTTATTCGGTTATTTCAATTGTGTCATTTATTGATGTTTTTGCTTTTGCTATGGTACCTGAAGGTAGTTCAATAACCATTCTCCCTTTTAATGCTGAGCCGAAAAGCCTCCATGGAGACAAAGACTCTGTTAAAGCAACAACCCTATTATTCCTATCCAAAAATATCACATCTATGCAAAAACGCATAAAAAACGTGTGAATAGAGCTACATGGTTTTATAATAAGTCCTTCGCCATGTTCCAGGGCAACTTTGTCTAAAAGGCCCTTCATCCGCTTTAAAGGCGTATTAGCAATTTCAGCCTTCTCAGCCAGAATGGTATTTTTGGTTTTATTAACTATTTTAACCATATTTGTATTAATTTAGATTATATAT
>JAZDMC010000031.1:0-3575 GCA_043801325.1 Candidatus Woesearchaeota archaeon
AAATCAAATATTAAATAAAGAGGCCCGTATAGGGCCTCTAACGCCCTTGGGCAGAAAATCGGAATAATTTATAATTATTCTCTCGAACTGCCGACCTATCCCAACTTAAGAAAATTAATTCTTAAATTTATGGTGTCTACTTGTAGGTTAACAGCTTCGTAGTTTGACTCATACGCTCCACCTACTAAGCTACAAGGGCTTAACTTATAAGGATTAGAATTTTGTTTAAATATGTTTCGGCTATAAATTTATTTGATATCACAGAAAATAAAAAAACAAAAAAAAGAAATAAACTTACTTTCTCCTTTCTTCCCCATAACTATTAGAAAAAATCTTTATCCAAGTGCATTAAAAAATTAAGTAACTTTTATATAGTAGTAAATGATTCCCAGCATCATGACTTATACACCTAATACTCCAACAAAAGGAGGAAATAGTAGTAATCCTGCAGCTCTCCAGCCTTATGATAACATGCTGGTACTGGCAAAAACTCTAAAAGGCCAGCGTAATGACTTAGTCAGATTTAAAAAAAATTCTATAAGATTTCTTGAACAAATAGGCTCAGCAAGCAGGTTAAATTCTGTTTATAGGTTAGCTTATGGCGCTGCCAACACATTTTCATTTTTTATCCCTAGCAAGATAGACGTTTTAGACATCAAAGGATGGACTGAAAGAAATCGTGAAAGATACAATAACCCTCTAGCTTATATTGAGAATGGCTACAGGGGAAATTTAAATGGTATTCAAGACTCATTAATTAGTTTGGACAGGGAAGCACAGGATTTAGGTCTTAAAATTGAGTCTAATCTTAATCTTTTAGAACAGATGAGAAATGAAGATTGGAGTTTAGAGCAAGTTTGGAATACTATTGTTGGAATTGCTTCTCAACATGGCCTGCAAACTTTAGTTTCAACACAGGATTATATCTCAAGGTCAAGGCAGGATATGACTGAGGAAGAGATAGGTAATCAAAGAGAATACATGATAGGAACATTTCAGGATACTTTAAATCGCCAAAGCCAATTAATTAAGGTTATAAATCAATCCGGAAAAGCAGCAACCATAACTTATCAATTGGGCCTGGCAGAATTTGTTTCATTTATGCAGACAGCACCTGCTGTGAGTACAGTTTATAGGGTTGCAGAATTGTTAACAGATACAAGTGCTGTGATGTATGCAGGAGCCAAAATTCCTACTGACATGCTTGGAAAAGCTGTTGATGCAATAACACTTGTTTTAGAGTCTATGTATCAACTACCATCTGTTTCTAGTCCTGAAGCTTTAGAAACTATCGTTCAAAAAAGCAAGCAGCTTCAAACATCAATTTCAAAAGCAAGATCAGCCAAACAACTTAGTTCATCAACATCCCAATAAAATGTTGCATTTAACTTCTGAAGAGGGTATTGCTTACCTGGGTAGATTAGAAAAAGAAATCCAGAGCCAGATAAAAAGATTTGAACGGGAAGTTGAAGAAAAAGACAGGAATAAAACTACAATAAAAAAAAGGCAGTATGCTCCACTTTCTTTTTATTTCTTAAACACTTTAATTAATAGACAACAGGAATTATTAAAATATTATTTACAAAAGGGCTATGATAAAAATGGTCTGTATATAGCCCCAAGCGGATTTCCTTCAGCCCCTTCTTTGCTTGCAGATGTTAAATCAATAAAAGAAAATCTTTTAGAATATAAGATAAATGAATTAAATCCATTAATAGAAAAAGATAAACAAACACTGGGCAGTATTGAGCAAAGATTAAGAGAATTAGATTTAGAATCACTTCAAGACTTGAAACCTATAGAAAACCACAAAAATAAGTTAGAACGACAAAAGTATTCATTAGATTGTGAAGTAAATTTTTTTACTAGATTTTTGAGAGAAAGTGATAGTATTAAATTTGTATATGAGGGAAAAAAATCAAAATCAACATTTAAATTTTCTATTTTTGATGATAAAGACGATAATTTCTTTTATTTAATGGAATCAGCAAAAAAACTTCTAAACTATATTGAAGAACATTGGAAAGGATTTGGGGACTACAAGGGAACTGTGAATGTATTAAGAGCAAGGTACTTAGACTCGTCTATTTATTCTTTGGATAATCCTATGTTGATTATAGCTACGCAGGGAAATACAATATTTAGTACACCTTTTAAATTTCAATCTAAAAATTTATTATCAAAAGTTAACAGCAGGACTGATATCATGATTAATTATCCTGAAATTTTTAGTTGGGATAAGAATGATGGGCTTTTTTATGACACTATAACCAGATATTATAATGATAAGGCTAATCCTTACTATAAAAGTCCTGTCATTTACACTACTGATACTAAAGATGGCGATAATCCAACTTCATTTGAATTTCCTGGAAAGATTGAAGGTCATTATAACAGTGACGAAGAATGGAATATAACCTTATCAAAGGATTTTTTCCTAAAATTACTTTCAGTTTTTCCAGAAGAAGGGTTCTCAAATAATCATAGACCAAATCCAGAAGCAATTTTTGAACTTTACAGGACAGTATGCGATTATAGGAAAATTATTGATCCAATCTCAATTAAACCAAGGGGTGAGCACCTTTCTTCAGCAATAAATCAACTTGATCCACTAAAGAAATTGGCAGGTATTATGGCCCAAGACACAGTTTATGGAGATGTAGCTAGGAATTATCTAAAATCATATACGTTAGAAAAATAAATAATTATCTTCTTACTCTAGCATCAGCAATGCCAGCATCACAAATACTCCAAGAATTATTGCAATAAACTGCAATAAGGATTTCCCAACTTTAACTTCTTTATGCAGCTCAGGTATTAAATCAGACCCCGCAATGTAAATAAAAGTTCCGGCTGCAAAAGGTATTAAGAAAAAAGTAATATTTCCAACATAGGAGCCTATCAATAAGGCAAAAATTGCTCCGACTACTGCTGTTAATGCAGTAATAAAGTTAAAAAATAATGCTTTAAATTTTGAGAAGCCCCCATAAATCAATACCCCAAAATCCCCTATTTCCTGAGGAAGCTCGTGAAATATAACAGCTAGTGTTGTTGCAATGCCCACAGGTATGCTAACCAAGTAGCTTGCGCCAATAATCAATCCATCAATAAAATTATGCACGCTGTCTCCAACTAAATTCATTATTGCAAATGGATGCACATGCTGCTTTGAAGTTGGAATATGGCAATGTCTCCAATGAATAAATTTCTCAACAATAAATGAAAATCCAATTCCAAACATTAAATACAATGAGATATCTAGTCTAAAACCAGCTTCTTTAACAACTCCAGGCAGTAAATGAATAAAAGCATCTCCAAACAAAGCACCTGCAGAAAAACTTACCATATACAGCAAAATCTTTTTCAATCTCTCAACTTTTACTGAAAGCGTCAATATCCCTACAAAAGAGATTAAGCTGACTATTAATACGCTTACTAATGTATAAATCCAAACATCTAACATAATTCGTTTGTCAAACTTGGAATTATTTAAATCTTTGTTTTTATTTTTTAGAATTAGAAAAAATTAAAAACCTGCTATTAATACAAAAACCATAATGAAAATACTGGCAGAT
>JAZDMC010000037.1:0-21981 GCA_043801325.1 Candidatus Woesearchaeota archaeon
TTTTCCCTCCTGTCAGTTACATAAGCATCAAAATATCCTGTAACTATCCTGTAATATTTTTCTCCTGATTTTGGTGCTACAAGCTCAAGTAGGCCGCATGCAGTTATTTCTTCTCCTTTCAGAGCTTGCTGCGCAAAAGGAATTGAATACGTTACCACGCGTTTGATTGGAATTGAATCATCAATGTTTTTATCAGGACGAGTTACAACCCTCCCTTCACTAATGTCATAGCAACCTGGCCTGACATGGCTGTTGTAATGGTCTATGACAGTTCCAGTTATTGTCGCTGTACCAATAGGCTCAAATTTATCTTCTCCCCATTTGAACCATGTCTCATTAGGCTCTTCTACAGTAAACAATGTAAAAACTGTTCCTCCAAACATGCCCTCATATCTTTTTCTTCTCATATGCTTAACATATTCTTCTTCTGTGAAATGCGAGGACTCTGAGGTCTTATGCTCTTTATAATATTCAGCCCATTCTTCATCAGTTTTCCAGTGTAGTTTTTTGTGTTTGGCCGTCTTCAAATAATTAAGAATTTTCCATCCATTATCTTTTCCGTAAATAAGAATATCAATATCTGATTTTCCAGGAGTGTAATTTCCCATTAAAGTTGAGTGTGTTATGCCTAAATCACTCGCATTTACTCCGCTCTTTGTTAAAAATTCCACTAATTCCCTAGTAAGAGCCAAATATTCGTCTAAATCTTTTTTTGGAACTTCCATTAATTCAGATAATCCTTTTCTGGAATCATGAATTGTTTTGATTTTTTCTTTAGGCACTGCAAAAAACCAGTTTTTTGTATGTTTGCAATTATAGATATAATCAGGAAATTTCTTTTTGAATTGGTCTAGATAAAGCAAAAGTTTCTCTTTTTTGGCAAATAGATTAAACCTAACTAAACATTTTTCAAATAAGAACCTGTACTTTAACCCTTCACCTTCAATAGCATTTTTTGGGATATATTTTGGTTTTACTATTACATAACCCTCTGGATGCTCATTTGAATATGATTTGCACTGAAACCCATCGACAGTGTCAATTAATATAGATTCGTAAAAGTGTGCCATAATTATGCCTCAATTGGTTATAGTATTTGAATATATACCCCCAATAAAAACCTTTTCTTTAGCATAGGGATTATCCTAGAGTCTATTTAAAGTTTACCCTATTCTATACCTGCTATTTTCAAGCGCATTTCAGTAAAATTTAAGTAGTTTTGACTCATCTCCAAGGTTATGAATAATTCAAATAAATCTTGGGCTATTTGGTTTACAGGATTACATGGTTCAGGAAAATCAACAATAGCTAAAAAACTAACAGAATTGTTGAAGAAAAATAATGTTCAGTCTGTCCTTCTTGATGGAGATGAAGTAAGAAAAACCATTTCCTCAGATTTAGGGTATAGTTTAGAAGATAGAAATACCCATATGAAGCGTGTAGTGGATTTATGCAAAACAACAGCAGAAAAAGGTTCATTGTGTATTGCATGTGTAGCCTCGCCAACAGAAAAGTCCAGAGAGTATGCCAGACAAGAACTTGAAAATATATTCATTGTTTATGTAAAGTGCCCAATTGATGTTTGTGAAAAAAGAGATGTCAAAGGCCATTATAAAAAGGCAAAAAACAAGGAAAAAGGGTTTGAAAATTTTATGGGAGTATCTCTAAAGTTTGAAGAACCAAAAGATCCTGATATAATTCTTGACACAGATAAGGAATCTGTTGAAGAGTCTGTAAATAAGCTATTGGACAAGCTTAAAGAAAAAGGCATAGTAAGATTCTAAGTAAAACATATTAAAAGAGTTAAAGATAGATTTAAATATAGTGGTAGGGTTACCAGACGAATAAAAGCAGCTATAAAATGGTTGAATCAATTAAAGAACTAAGAAAAATATGCTATAAAGGATCCACTAAAAAAAGGCCTTTGTATATGGAATTAGTTACTATGAAGATTTCCATTTATGTGACAAAATTATTTCTCTACACGCCAATACATGCAGATCATGTCTCTATGCTAATGGTTCTGTTAATACTAGCAGGCTCTGGGATGATGGCTTTTGGCTCTATATGGCTAATGTTTATAGGAGCAACATTAATGCATTTTACAGTAGTGTTGGATAATGTCAATGGAGAGGTTGCTCGCTACAGAAAAGAAGGAAGCTTAATGGGCTCTTTTCTTGAAGAGTTCTACCATACAATATCAATTCCATTCATCTTTTTTTCATTAGGCTATGGAATATTTCTCCATACTGGAATTGAACTGGCATTGCTTTTCGGATTTTTATGCTCAGTATTTGTAAGCCCCATAGTTCTTACTTCAATAAAAACTGCAGTTGTAAAAAAGGGCATAGATCGGATTGAAAAAGGAATGCTTCCAAAAAAGTATACCATATTAAAAGGAGATATTAATGTAAAAGGAGGCAGCACTCAATTAGGGAGAAAACTATACTCATCGTATGATATCCTTAAGGACTTATGGGGTTTTCCTGCCAACATTATCCATATCCATATCATAATCACTATAGAACTTTTCAACTACTACTTTAATTTGATGCCTCCATTTTTATTGCCTTTAATATACCTGGTGCTATACGGAACAATATCTGTCATAAGGCAATTCTTATCTTTCATAGTGCACTACAAAGGCAAAACAGTATTCCATTACTATAATGCCTTATTCGGAAAAAAATAGATTCTAGGTGTAATAATGAATACAGCCAGAAGATTAACAACAAATTTTCTAAGCCTGACTATTTCTGAGATTATTTCAAAACTTCTTCAGCTGGTTATTTTTGTATATCTTGCCAGATCACTTGGAAAAGCAGATTTTGGCATATTCAGTTTTGGAGTTGCATTCTCTTTTTTGATTGTCATAATCGCTGATTTTGGCCTAAGCACATTATTAATCAGGGAAATAAGCCGCGACAAGAAAACAGCCTCAAAATATTTATCCAATTCCTTAATAGTAAAGATTTTGCTGTCTGTTATAACCATCATTTCTGCTTATTTATTCCTCAATATAATGAATTATTCTCCTGAGGTAAAATTAGTAGCTTATATTATGCTATTGTTCACATTAATACAATCTTTTACTAATTTGTATTATTCGATATTCAGGGCATTTGAGCGGATGTATTATGACGCAGTCATAAAAGTATTACGAATGGTTATATTGGTTGGTATGGTTTTCTATGCAATAAAAAATAATTATGGCCTTTTTGCAGCATCATTATCTTTTCCGTTAACAGAATTGATTGTGCTTGTCATAACTTCCTTAGTAGTCTACAGCAAATTCATCAAGCTAAGCTTTGAGTTTGATTACCAATTTTCAAAAAAAATATTAAAACAATCTTCTATGTTCTGCCTTTCTTTGGTATTTTCTGGATTATTTATGTACATAAGCACTATTATGCTCTCAAAATTTCGTTCTGCATCAGATGTGGGTATTTACTCAGCTGCAGCCAATATCATTCTTGCACTTATATTTATACCAATGATGTATGGGAATGCCATCTTCCCAGTAATATCTAGGTTTTTTATAACATCAAAAAGCTCACTGAAGTTTGCTTATGAAAGGTCATTTAAGTATATGCTTATAATCGGGCTTCCTGTATCAGTAGGAATTTATGTTCTCTCAGATAAGATCATTTCAATCCTTTATGGTAACCAGTATATGGCTTCTGCAATAGTATTGTCAATACTTTCCGGGTATTTGTTCTTAAGATTCCTTAATGTGGTATCTGGATTTGCTTTGTCTTCAATTAATAGGCAGGGCTCAAGAGTTCTTAGCCAAGGAACCGCTGCTCTGGTAAACATAATACTAAATCTGATATTAATCCCTCTTTATGGTGTTGTAGGTGCTGCAATTGCAGCAGTAATAACTGAAATTATCTTTTTCTTTATGTATATTTCATTCATAATTAAATATGGCTTGAAAATTAAATTTACAAGATTATTCATCAGGCCAGTTATAGCCAGTGCTGTTATGATATTTCTATTATCATTTATAGGTAATTTATTTATAGCAGTAATTTCAGGAGCATTTATTTATTTTATAGCACTATTTATCCTTAGAACAATAGACAAAGAAGACAAGTTAATTTTCAGTAAGGTAGTAAAGAATTTGTAGTTTAGTTCTCAATAAACCACTTTATGGTTTCCTTCAACCCGCCCTCTAAAGAAATTTTTGGCTCCCATCCAAGCTCTTTTTTTGCTTTGCTTATATCTGGGCATCTGACATGAGGATCATCTGTTGGTAGTTTTTCGAATACAATATCGCTTTTGCTTTTTGTTAATTTCTTAACAATCTCTGCGAATTCTTTTACTGTATGTTCCTCGGGATTTCCAATATTAATAGGATCATTGATATCAGAATTCATCAGCTTGTAGATGCCTTCTATTAAATCACTTACATAACAGAAGCTTCTTGTTTGTTTTCCATCGCCATAGACAGTTATGGGCTCATTGTTCAATGCCTGGTTTATGAAGTTTGGAGCAGCCCTTCCATCATTTTTCCTCATTCTGGGGCCATAAGTATTAAAGATCCTAACTATCCTTGTATCAACATTATGAATTCTATGGTATGCCATAACTAATGCTTCGGAAAACCTTTTAGATTCATCATAGCACCCACGAATACCAACAGGATTTACATTGCCCCAGTAGCTTTCTGGCTGTGGATTAACTAAGGGATCACCATAAACTTCTGATGTAGAGGCAATTATATATTTAGCTTTTTTTGCCAAAGCTAATCCCAGCGTATTGTGAGTCCCTAAACTCCCCACTTTTAATGTTTGTATTGGAATTTTTTGGTAGTCTATTGGACTAGCAGGGCTTGCAAAATGCATCACATAATCAATATCATCATCAATCTTTATGTGCTTTGACACATCATGATTTACAAAAACAAAGTTCTTATTGACTGACAAATGTTCAATATTTTTCTTGTTTCCTGTTATAAGGTTATCCATACATATAACATTAAAGCCTTTACCCAGCAAGAAATCGCAAAAATGGCTTCCAATAAAACCTGCTCCTCCCGTGATTAATATTGTTTTCATTTTATCCTTTGAAATTTTTATCTGCTTTCTCCAACTCCTTAATATTCCCTACATCATACCAGGGCTTGTCAGTAACATAGGCATAAACATTTTCTCTTTTATGTAGCCATTCTATAAAACTTCCTGTCTTATCCGGGTTATTGCCTTGGTCAATATATTTTTTAATTAATGATGATGTTTCTTTCGGAAATAGATAAATCCCGGTTGAAATCAATGTTGAGCTTGGTTCAGTAGGCTTTTCTTCAAAATTTACAATAATATTATTATCAATTCCTACAACACCGTAATGCTTCGCCAGTTCAAAGTCCTTTACATCATATAATACAACTAAATTTGATTTTCTTTTTTTGAACAAATTAACTGCCTCAATTAAGGAGAATTCAAAAAGATTATCGCCGGCAATCACCATTAGGTCATTATATATTTTTTTAGTGTTTATTGTATAATGAATGTCTCCCAAAGCCCCCAATCTGCCATCATTGCTTTTAGTGCCGTCATTGATTATCTCTACTGGTTTTTTTGCATCAAAATTGCTAAGCCACTGCTTAAAATTTTGTTCAAACCTATCATTTGTTATAATATAAATTCTATGGATTATATCTAATTTCTCTAATTTATTTATTATGTGCTCTATTATTGGCTTTCCTGCTATTTTTAATAATGGCTTAGGGCTGTCCTCTGTTAATTCCCCTAGTCTAGTCCCATACCCTGCTGCCAATAGTACCGCATCCATCTGTCTTACTTTCTCCCCATACTTATATAAGTAAAGCCTTCTTTTTTAAGGTCTTCTGGGTCATAGATATTTCTTCCATCAATGATTATTGGGTTCTTCAATAAGGATTTTATTTTCTTCAAATCCATCTCCTTAAATTCATTCCATTCTGTTAATATAAGCAAAACATCGGAATCTTTAGCAACCTCATACAAATCCTTGCAAAATTCAACATCATTAAGTATTGTTTTTGCCCTTTCCATTGCTTCTGGGTCATATGCTTTTATTTTTGCTCCTTCTTTTTGGAGCTCTTGTATTATATACTCGCTTGGTGCAAACCTCATATCATCAGTATTTGGCTTGAATGACAAACCAAGAACACCTATTGTTTTATCCTTAACATCTTTTAATGCGTTTTTCACCTTTTTAACAAAAATTTCTTTTTGTTCCTGGTTTATTGTATGGGTTGCCTTTAGCAACTTAAAATTATAGCCATATTGTTCAGCTATCTTGATAAATGCCTGCACATCTTTTGGAAAGCAAAAACCTCCATATCCAATACCGGCATTCAAGAATGCTCTTCCTATTCTTTTGTCATAACCCATTCCTTCTGCTACTTTATCTACATCTGCACCAGAAACCTCGCAAATTTGCGCAATCGCATTAATAAAAGATATTTTCGTGGCTAAAAAAGAATTTGACGCATGCTTTATCAGCTCTGCACTTCTTATATCTGTTATCAGTAATGGAGCTTTGATTGGGCTGTAAAGCTTCTTCATTATTTCTATTGCCTTTTTGCTGTCTGCTCCAATGACAATCCTGTCAGGCTTCATTGTATCCTCTATTGCCGTACCCTCCCTTAAGAACTCTGGGTTGCTGACAACATCAAAATCAACATCTTGCTTTATATTTTCTTTTATTATTTTCTTGACTTTTCCTCCTGTTTCAACTGGAACAGTGCTCTTATGTACAATTATCTTGTAAGAATTCATAACCTGGGCAATCTCTTTGGCTACTGCCTCAATGTATTTAAGATCAGTTTCGCCATTAGCCTTTGGAGGTGTTCCTACACAAATAAAAATAACTTCTGCATGCTCTATTGCTTCCTTATTATCATGAGTAAATCTTATCCTCTTTTCCTTAAGGTTTCTTTCCACTAATTCCTTAAGCCCTGGCTCAAATATGGGCATTATTCCTTTGTTTAAATTCTCTATCTTATCTTTATCAATATCAGCTCCTATAATATCATTTCCGAGCTCTGCAAACACTGTTGCTGTCGCTAAACCTACATAACCGACCCCAATAACAGATATTTTCATTTTATATCTAAGAATAAACCCTTTTTTAAATATCTTACTGTTATAAGCGCAATCAAATAATAAGAAAAGGTGGACAGCTTTCCTAGGTTCCCATACAAAAGTACAGTACAGCTAGAAACGGAGGCTTTCTTGACTTCCGAGTTCGGAATGGGATCGGGTAAACCAAGCCCCTATGGCCGTCCAACAATAAGAAGCAGTTATTGATTTAAAAAGGTTACGGATTTGTCTTAATCTCTATAACAACCTTCTTCTCCTTCACATCCAAATCCTTAACAACCTTATGCCCCTTAAGCTTCTTCTTTATATCTTCCCAGGAATACTTTTTGCTTGCTTTGTTGATTTCATCCAATATTTCCTTAATTTGCTGGTAATTATTGTAAATTGCTTCAGCTTTTTTTCTGTTTTCGATTTCCTTGACTTTCATATTCTCTAAGGTATCTTTCTGCTCTTCTATTATTCTTCTTAATTCCTCAATCTTTTTTGTGTAAGCAGATTCTTCTTTTTTAACCACCTTACGTTCTTTTGTGAAATATGCATCCAATGCTTCATTAAAACCTAAAAAATTTTTCTTTTCATAATCATTATAGAGCTTAAAATCAATAGGCGTAACATCTACTACTTCATCATTTTTATAAATTATTTGAGAATTATTTTTTTTATTGATTATTTTTTTTATGAAATTTGAAATTTTTTTGATTTCATCATCATTAATTTTTATTGTAGCTTGATTCTTATCTATATCGCTTAATAAACAAACTTCCTCAGAATAAGTCCCTCCTAAGCCAAGCTCAACTGCAAGAGAAGTTACAATTGTATCTCTCTTTGATGTTTTCAACAGCTCTGCAACATCCTTCTCCTTTAAATCAAAAACATTATACTCCATATTAGGATACTTATATTTCTCTTTTGGAACTATATCCCTATCCTTGAACTTATGTTTAATCAGGCATCCGATTATAATATCATCTTCACTGCATAAAATAACATTACCTTTGCCAAAAAACTCCATATAAAGATTTTTCATCTCATCCTTTCCCTTGAAAATGAATTTTAGTATTCTTTCAGGCTCTAATTGTTTGATAGAATCAAGAAACTTGCCTTCAAGATGCTTTCTAAGCTGTGCGCAGAAATCAGATAATCCCTCGCCAACAGTTTTTGTATCAGTAAGAAAAATTGCTTTTCCAACAATTACCCTCAATAATTTTTTCCCGGCATTGCTCTGGTAAAGCTGGATGTAAACCTCTTCATTTCCATTATTGTATATTTTATCCACTTTAGAGCCTTCTAGCTTCTTCAATTCTTTGCAAAGAAAATACATGTCCAAAGAGCTTAGTTGCTTTACCATTTTACCATACTTTTGATTTTATCTATATTAATGCCTTTTGTTGTATCTACTACTACAACCTTATGCTTAGTTTCCTTAGCTTCATTCAAACAAATATCAAATATTTCTGCATCTAAATTCTCCCTAATCTTATCTTTAGGGTATTTCTTCTTCTTTACTCTTCTTTCAAGTTCTTTTAAACTACATTTAACAACTATGCATAAATCCACATACTTCTTAGGCAGATAATGAGAGAGATGTGAATCAATAATTATGCCTCTCTTGATTTCTTTATTATTTTTCATTTTTTCAATGGGTTTTTTTTGTTTCTTATTTTTATTTGATTGTATTTTTGGATTGGAGTTTATAATTAAATTTTGTTTAATCATCGGATATTTGTTTATTGTACTTTGAATCAATTTTTTATAATTACCTATCTCCTTTATCAATGCCCTATTTAACTTCTTAACATCAACAACCTTTGTCTTTCTTTTCCTATCATAACCTTCTGAAAGTGCATATTTCTCTACTATCTTATTGACATCAATATAACAAAAATCTAATTTCTTAGCTAGCTTAACCGATAATGTAGTTTTTCCTGTTCCAGGTGTTCCAGTAACTACAAGCACTTTCATAAGTCATTGTCAATCCTGGTGGTTTTTAAACATTGTCCTATTTTAAAGTAGAAAAAGAAAAATATTTTTAAATTGGATAATATCAATCCAATATTAATGCAGGAAATAATCACTATCTCGACATCTAAAAGGCAGGAGTTGATAGACATAACAGACCAAGTTAAAGAAATAGTCCAAAAATCGAAGGTAAAAGAAGGCTTGTGTAATGTTTTTGCAATGCACGCTACAGCTGCTATAGTAATAAATGAAAATGCTGACCCTAATATTTGCCTTGACACTATAGATGCTCTAAACAAACTGGTTGAAGAAGGTGAATGGAGACATGACAAAATAGATGGTAATGCTGCTTCTCACATAAAATCTACAATATTAGGTCCATCAGAAACAATACCTATAAAAGACAATGAATTGCAACTGGGAACATGGCAATCAGTTTTTTTATTTGAGCTTGATGGCCCAAGAAGTAATAGAAAAATCGTTATTCAGGTAATAGGTGATTAGATGATATGCGACATGTGCGGTTCTCAGGGAACGTTGTATAAATCAATAATTGAAGGCGCAGAGCTTATTGTATGCCATGAATGCAGCAAATTTGGCAAAGTAGTAGGTGTTGTAAAGCAGGAAATCCTAAAAGTAAAAAAAGATGCACATTTCTTGGCTGGTGAAGATTCAAAACCAGAAGTAATGGAGATGGTAAGCGACGATTACGCAAAAAAAATAAAGGAAAAAAGAGAGCAGCTTGGTTTAAATCAGGAGGAATTTGCAAAAAAACTAAATGAGAAGGAATCCTTAATACAAAAAATAGAATCCGGCCATTTTGAGCCTTCTATAGGGCTTGCAAAAAAGATTCAAAGCTTTCTTAAGATAAAACTGATAAAAGAGCATGAAGAAAATCATGAAAATCTGGAACATACAAAAACAGATGCATTTACAATCGGTGATTTTATCAAGGTAAAAAAGAAGTAATTATCTCTTTGAAAATATAAACTGCTCGCAATTTCCATACTTATTATTAAAATCTATTTCAAACTTATTTCTTATATTATTAAGAAAATTCTCTTTTCTTTTTTGACATTCCGTATCATCAGGATTGCATAATAGATCACAGGTATCTAGCAGAACAACATCAGCTTTTCCAAGTTTAGAATTAAGAGAATTTATCTTATCAGCATTAAAAACTGGGTAGTAGACTAATTCGCCAATTTTTTTATCAGAATAAGCAGCATACACCGGATTAGATATCCATATATTTCCAGAAGCATCATTTAAATATGATTGGAATTCAATAAATCTGTTTTCTTTCTCAAATTCGGTTTTTTCATTGGCATAAATAGATAAGGAAGCCTGAAAAATAAATATAATCAAAATATAAAATAAGGGTATCTTAATATTTTTCTGGTTTAACCTTTCAAAAGATCTTATAAGTCCAAAAGCTGTAATAATTGATAGATAAGGCAACAATACCAGTAAAAACCTCATTTCTTTATGCTTAGTTAGAGTAAAAAACAAAAAAAATGTAAAAAACAAATAAACAATAGTAAGTTTACCAAAATCAATTTTTTTCTTAAATAAATAAAACAATCCAAAAACAGCAAAGATGTAAAGAAAATTCTCTTTAAACATCTCAATAAAATAAAACCAGAACGGCTCAAACCAAATCCATCCTGTAACTTTTGTAAGCAGTGCCTGGAGCATAAAAGGATAAAATATATTATTATACAAAATATAATTAGACATTAAGTAAGGAAAGACAGGGATAAAGAAGCCAACAAGCAACTTGAGAAAATTGATAACCCTATCTCGCTTATTGTAGATTAAAAACAAAATAACAACTGCTATAAAAGCAAATAACTGCAAAAACCGGGTCATAAATCCTAACCCAAAAAATATTCCTGAAAAAAAATAGCTCTTTCTGAGGAAAAGGTAAACAGCAACTAAAACAAAAAATGTTGAAACAATGCCTGCAAGCATTATCTTGCTGAAGAAAAAGAAAGTTGGTGCAAGGGCAAGCAATAATACAGATAATAAAGCTACCTTTTTATCAAATATTTCTTTTGCAATAAGAAAGGTCATAATCAAAACTCCCAAAGAAAAAAATAAAGATGCTAATTTCCCAAAAAATATTATATCAATACCAGTTTTCCATAGCAACCCAAGAATTAATGGCCACACTACAGGCCTTACTGATTCAAACAACCCTGAATTTCCTGCAGAATAGATATACTTGCCCATTCCTGTATAAACTGCAGCATCCCACCATATGTTCTCTTGATAAAAAATAAAAATAAGATTAAAAATAAAAAAAAGCGTGATAAGAATCAATAATGAATACTTCTCATTATGAGATTTATGCTTGCCCATATTATTTAAGACCTGTGCATTCATCTATTTCAGTTGAATAATAAGGGCATATAATTTTTAGGATGTCTTCCTTGTTTGTAAGGCCTTCATATTTCTCGCTTTCTATAACTATTGTCGGATAATTGGTTATTTCATATGTATTCTTAAGAATGCTAATCATAGGCTCTTGATTAAACTTAGAGTCAAATGAGAATATCAGCAGTTTTTCCTTGAATATTTTCTTTAGATAAGTCAGCACAAAGGCCTGGTTGTCGCAGTTTGGGCACTCCTTATTATCTGATAAAAAATAAAGGATAGTTACCATTTCATTTCCGCACAGTTCTTTTGTTCTTTTTGCCAGCAGCCAGAACCTTATCTGCGCTAAAACATATTCTCTTTTTAATGTATCAAATTCTTTTTTATTCAGCTTTGCGTCCTGATCAAAAGTTTCCAGCCTTTCTCTTGTAATTTCCAGATTTCCTACATTCTCCTCAAAAGTATTTGATACGCCTTCACAATTTTTTTCCTGGCTTAATTGGTCTATGAATGCATACTGCAGCTGTAAGCTGCTGAAATCAAGATTTTGCTCCTTGCTTACATCATCTACATAGCCCAGCCTCTTCCCCTCTATCACTAGGCCAAATAATACCCCGAGAAGGAATATTCCGCCAGTTATTAATCCTGCAACTATATATTTTTCCTTGCTTATTTGCCTTATCACCATCTTTGTATCTTTCCTCTAAACATGTCAAATGCCACCCCAATCCATATTATGCCAAGAATAAAAAAATAAAGCATGATATAGCTTAAAAATGAAAAAACTCCATATTTGGTGACCTTTTCCTCATTTGTTCTTATATGCGATTTTTTTATTACAATCAATGAGATTCCTAACATTACCAATACCATCAACACAGTCATGTAATTTAAATCCAGATAATGGAAATTCAATGAAAAATTCTTTATTAAAGTGATTATATCAAATTCGACTAAGCTTAAGTTGTATAGATATTGGATATATGGGCTTAAGAAATAGTACAATGTTGCGGATATAAGGATTATAGCTATCAATCCAGATATTACTATTGTGGGCATCTGTATAATTCCAAAATCTCCGTAACTTTTGTTAAATATCATTTTCCTGTACTTTAGCACATTAAATATAGATCCCTTATACCATCGGTTTCTCTGCTTGTAAAGCTGTTTAAAAGATGAAGGGGCAATTGTATAAACATCTGTATTAAGCAGCTGTATTATCTTATAATTGTATTTCTGCAGCCTTAATGATATTTCAAGGTCTTCTGTTAAATTATTCTCATCAAATCCACCTATTTTCTCCAAAACAGATTTTCTATATATGCTGAATGGGCCTGGAGCAACATGTATGCAGTCTAATTTGCCCATAAGCTCCTTATAGAACATATTTACGATGTATTCTAACCATTGCATTTTCTGCAGCAGGTTTTTTGGTTTTCTTACCTTCAATAATGGCAGTACTGAAGCGATATTCTCTTCATCAAATGCTGGAAGAAGCTTATGCAGGGCATCTTCTGAAACATAAGAATCAGCATCCAAGCAGATAAAAAATTCTCCTTTGCTCTGTTTTAATGCATTATTTAGTGCAGCGCCTTTTCCTTTGTTTTCCTGCTCAATTAGCCTTATATTAAAATTTTTATTTTCTTTGATTATTTCTTTAGTAACTTTTGAGGTATTATCCTTGCTTCCATCGTTAATTATAATGACTTCATACTTGTTTTTTGGGTAATTCAAGCTCAACACAGACTTTATTGTTGGTATTATTCTCTTCTCTTCATTAAACGCTGGTATTACAATGCTTACAAAAGGAAATTTCTTTAGTTTTCTTGGTTTTTTTTCTGGCTTATCATCCAGTAATACCATAAACCAGAAAATTGCAAAGTACAAGGATATAAAATAGGTAATCCACAGGAGGATTTTTAATAGTTCTGCCATACCAAAATAATTATTTTGTTATTATATAAATATTACGGAATCTTTATTGAGAAAAACTTAATAACTCGCTTCTATTCCTAGCTAATACTATGGACAAATTGCCTACCGGCAGCAGGATTCTGGATAAAATGCTTGATGGCGGTTATGAAACAGATATTATAACAACTGTTTATGGCCCTGCTGGTTCAGGAAAAACAAATCTGTGTATTTTATGCGCAATAAATACAGCAAGGCTAAAGAAAAAAGTGATTTATGTTGACACTGAAAATAATTTTTCCATTGAAAGGTTTAAGCAGATATGCGGCTCTATTAATCTGAATTATGCAAAAACGCTGAATAATATTGCTTTCTTACGGCCATCTTCTTTTGATGAACAAAAAAAGACTTTTGAAGCGCTTAAAGACATGGTTAATAACAAAATTGGCCTGGTCATTATTGATTCAATAGCAATGCTTTATCGTTTAGAGATGGGAAAAAGCAAAGATATTTATGACGTCAATGTAGAATTAGGCAAGCAAATCGCTTATCTAAAAGAGATTGCAAGCAAAAAAAGAATTCCTGTTTTAGTTACCAACCAAGTCTATGCAGATTTTGAAGACAAAGAAAAAATAAACATGGTTGGAGGAGATTTGCTTAAATATGGAAGCAAATGCCTAATTGAGCTGCAAATAACCCCTTCTGGAAATCGCAGAGCAATAGTAAGAAAACACAGGTCAATAGAAGAAGAAAAAGAAATAACATTTAAGATAGTAGAAGGCGGGATTATAGGAACAAAAGAAGGAAAGGGGTTTAAGTTATTCTAAAAATTCTATTTTCCATATTTTCCACAACCTTTTTAAATCAATATACGTAACTTCTAGTCTGTAAGGGTGGTTCAATAATATGGTAAATAACTCTAAGCAGGATAAAGAAGCAGTTAAAAAACAGCATGATAAAGGCAAGCTGACAGCAAGAGAACGTATAGACTTGCTTCTGGACAAAGGCTCTTTTACAGAGTTAAACAATCTTGTAGAATTAAAATCCTACAATTATGATTTGCAGCAAAAAAAGAAACCTGGAGATGGGGTAATAACAGGTGTTGGAAAAATAAGCAATAAGCATGTCTGCATTTTTGCCCAGGACTTTACTTTCATGGGAGGCTCAATGGGAGAGATGCATAATTTAAAAATTGCAGAGATAATGCAGCATGCATTAAAGATTGGCTGCCCAATCATAGGTTTATTCGACTCTGGTGGTGCAAGAATCCAGGAAGGAATCCATGGTTTAGACACTGGCGGATTAATTTTTAAAACTAACACTCTAGCTTCTGGAGTTATACCTCAAATTTCAGTAATTCTTGGGCCATGCGCTGGTATTGCTGTTTACTCTCCAGCTTTAACAGACTTTACATTTATGACAAAAAAAATCAGCAACATGTTTATTACAGGACCTGATGTAATTAAAACAGTTACAGGAGAAAACATCGACTTCAATGGATTAGGAGGAAGTTTAGTGCATAATGAAAAATCAGGAGTCGCAAGTTTTATCGAGGAAACAGAGAAAGACTGCTTCAACACAATAAAACTGTTATTAAGCTATTTGCCCCAAAACAACATGGATAACCCGGAAATAATAAACACAAACGACAAGCCAGACAGATTAAATCCAATGTTGAAAAGCATTGTTCCAAATGATTCAAAAAAAACATATGATATGAAAGAGGTAATAGAAGATGTTGTAGACAAACATACTTTCCTTGAAACACAAGGATTGTACGCGCAAAACATAGTAACAGGATTCGCAAGGCTAAATAATTCTTCAATAGGAATTGTAGCAAACCAGCCAAATGTATTAGCAGGATGTTTAGACATCAACAGCTCAGATAAAATAACAAGGTTCGTAAGGTTTTGCGATTCCTTTAATATACCAATAATCAACTTTGTAGATGTTACTGGTTATCTTCCGGGGGTAGAACAAGAGCACAATGGAATAATAAGGCATGGCGCAAAAGTCCTTTATGCTTATTCTGAAGCTACTGTACCAAAAATAAGCCTTGTAATAAGAAAGGCATATGGCGGGGCATATATAGCCTTAGTCTCAAAAGACATGGGCTTTGATAAAGTAATTGCATGGCCTCAAGCTGAAATTGCAGTAATGGGAGCAGATCAGGCAGTAAACATTATCTTTAGAAAAGAAAAAAACAAATCATCTAAGATAAAAGAATATGTGGAAAAATTCCTTAATCCATATGAAGCGGCAAAATCAGGAAAGGTAGACATAATAATAGAGCCGAAGAATACAAGAAAAACACTAATCAGCTGCTTAGAAATGTTAGAAACCAAAAGAGAAAAAAGGCCAGCAAAAAAACATGGCAATATGCCTGTGTAAAAATGGAAAACCTTACGATTAAGGTTGACGGTAAGGAACACCATGTAAAGGTAGAAGAGACTGAAGACGGAAGAATTCTTGTCCATTGTGGTGCAGATGTTTATGAAGTAGAACAGCAAAAAGAATCCATATTTGAAAATCTAAAAAATAAAGCGACAAAAGAAACCGGGCCTGGAATAATCACTGCGCCGCTGCCTGGAACAATCTACGAAATAAAAGTGAAAAAAGGCCAAAAAGTAGAGGAAGGCCAATCATTAATCAAATTAGTAGCAATGAAGATGGAAAATGACATCCGAGCATTAAAGCCAGGCATCATAAAACAAATAAAAGTAAAAAAGAATGACACTGTAAACAAAGGGGATGTTTTAATCATTATTGGCTAATTCTCTCAGCCCCTTTCCACAAATAAGGAAATAATGCCACTGCGCCTAAAATCTTAACAATATCTCCAATAATAAAAGGGACAAATCCGAGCATCAAAACTTTAACAAAAGAAACATTGCCTAAATAAAGCCATAATCCGGCCACACCAAAGATGTATAAAACAACTTCCCCGACTAGCATACATAAAAGTACACTGCCTTTGGTTCTTCCATAACCTTTTTCGATCATTATACCTACTATGATTGACATAAATAAGAACCCCGCAATATAACCGCCAGTAGGGCCTATTAAGGCTCCAATTCCAGACTTATACCCTGCAAAGACGCCAAACCCTACTAAACCAGCAAGAACATAAGCTAAAATAGCCAAAAAGCCTTTTCTTGAGCCAAAAAAGAATGCTATGAGGAAAACTCCAAAAGTCTGCATTGTTATTGGAACAGGCCACAATGGAATCCTTATATTAGCCATAATCCCTAAAAAAACAACACTCATCAAAATCATAAATACATCTAAAAAAACATTCTTCTGCTTAAATAATAAATCGTACAAGGCTTTATTCTCATGCTTAAACATATTTTCACTTGTCTCCACTAGTCTTATTTCCAAACAATATGCCCATAAGAACATTCAATGCCCATGCTTGAAAAACATTTATAGAATAAATACTTCCAAAGATGAAATTCCATAGCCACATTACAGGAAAAGCCAGAACCAAGCCGACTATGCCGCTTATCAGAACAACCAAGGCTATAGTATAAGCCATCCCAACCATTCTTTTTAATATAGGTGCTTCTTCCAATAATGCCATTTCGCACTCTAGAACCAATATACAATATTTAAAGTTTTTGATTAAACAACAAAAACGTCCCCTTCAACTATCTTCTTAAGCTTCCTATTATCTAATCTTAGAATCAGATTGCATTCTTTGTCAATACCAATAGCTTTTCCAGAATAAGCTCCAGCAAGAGTCTTGACCTTTATTTTCCTGCCAATAGTATGAGAATATTTTTTCCATATGCTTATTATTTTTTTATAATCTTTTATTTTATAATATTGGTATAAAATATTGAATTGTTTTGTTATTTCGTTGATTATCTTTTTAAGGTCATAATTTTTATTGGACTCAATTTTTAATGATGTTGCTGTATTGCTAATTTTTTTATCAAATTTGGTTTGATTAACATTAACCCCAATACCAACTAAAGCATATTTTTCCTTACCAAAAATTGATTCTGCCAGAATACCGCAAATTTTCTTATCATTAACTAAAACATCATTTGGCCATTTTACTTGGGCATCTAGTCCTAATTTCTTAATTGTCTTTGCAACAGCTAAAGAAGCTATTAATGCAAGATATTTTGCTCTATCTAAATCTTTTTCTTTTAGTAATAGAGTCATGTACAAACCACCTAAACCAGAAGCCCATTCTCGATTAAACCTACCACGGCCTTTGATTTGCTTATTAGCTGTAACAATAATTTTATCTAAACCTTTCTTAGCCAAGTATTTAGCTTTATCATTGGTTGATGTGAGAGTTTTAAAATAATAGAATTTAAACATCAGGGCTCACTATTTTCCACTAATTCTTGCCTTCCAGCCATTACCCATGCATTGGGCTTATTATTGCGCCCATTTTTTTTCTCAATATATTTGGATACAGCTGTGGTAACAATAATTGTCTTTTGTAATTGTGTTGGCTCTTTTCTTTTCTGAATTACATATTTCTTTACAGACTTTAAAATGTCATTGCTCCATATAAAAGATGTTGTGAAATTCCCATTTACAAAATTTTTGTTGTGTAAAACAGCTAAATGAAATGGTATGGTTGTATTCACTCCGCTTATTATGTATTCCTGAAGAGCTCCTATCATCCTTGATATTGCCTCATTTCTGTTATGGCCATAGCATATAAGCAGGGAAAGCAAAGAATCATAATGCGGAATCACCTTATAGCCCTGATAGCATATACTGCTAATTCTTAGGTCATGGCCTCCGGGAGGCAGGTAATCAGTTATTATGCCTATAGATGGGGCGAAATTATTCAAAGGGTCTTCTGCATTTATTCTGCATTCTATTGCCCATCCATCAATGTGGATGCTGTCCTGGTTAAATGCAAGCTTTCCGCCTAATGCAAGTTTTATCTGTTCCTTAACAAGGTCAACTCCGGTAACCATCTCTGTAACTCCATGCTCGACCTGTATTCTTGTATTCATCTCTATAAAATAAAAATTCTTGTTCTTATCAAGAAGAAATTCCACTGTCCCGGCACCTTCATATTTTACAACTGAAACTACCTTTATTGCAGCCTCACCCATTTTTTCTCTTAACTCCTCATTTACAGCAGGGCTTGGGCTTTCTTCTACAAGCTTCTGGTGCTTTCGTTGTATGCTGCAGTCTCTTTCCCCTAAATGGATAACATTTCCATAATGGTCTGCTAATATTTGAAGTTCTATATGCCTTGGTTCATCAAGATATTTTTCCATATACAAGGTTTTATTTCCAAAAGACAAAAATGCCTCTGCTTCAGCTCCCTCATAGGCTTTTTCCAATTTTTCTTCGTTCCTGACAATCCTCATACCTTTTCCTCCTCCGCCTGCTGCAGCTTTAATAATAACCGGAAACCCCATCTTATTGGCAATTTTAAATGCATGCCTCTTATGCTTTAACGCTATTATAGTTCCTTCTATTACAGGAACCTTGGCTTTAAGAACAGTTTTCTTTGCCTTTACCTTGTTTCCTAAAAGATCTATTGTCTTTGATGAGGGACCTATAAACTTGATTTTGTTTTTCTCGCATAGTTTTGCAAATTTTGCGTTTTCAGCAAGAAACCCATAACCGGGGTGTATCCCATCTGCTTTTGTTTTTTTTGCGATTTTTATTATTTTTTTTGTATCTAAATAGCTGGTGGCAGAGCCCATACAATATGATTTATCTGCAAACCTAACTGCTAATGTATCTTTATCATGCCTAGAATACACTAAAACAGTCTCTATGCCCAATTCGCGGCATGCCCTTATTATCCTCAATGCAATTTCTCCCCTATTGGCTATTAAAACTTTCTTAAACTTTTTTTCCTTGGGCAGAATAGTATAGTCTTTTTCAGTAAAGCTTCCAGTGCTTAAGCCTCGGGCAATCATATCAATTAATGTCTTAGAAGATTTGCTGTTTACTATTTTCTTTATCTCCCTATGGTTCATATGCGGAAATTTTTTAACTAAGTTAGAAGTAATGGTATCTCCAATTTCCGCTAAATTAATTTTTTTGAATATTTTTTTCCTTTTGTCAATTGAGATTATGTTGCTTTTGATTAAACGCTCAACTTCATTATAAACCAAGGGGGTTGTTTTTTTTATTTTATCGAACACTTTCTTAAACGCCTTATAAGAATACTCTATAGGGATCATGCTTTTGTTTAGAGATGAAACTACTATGTCCCTGATGCCTAAGCCTTTATTCTTCCTCTTTGCCATAGCCTAAAGTATCCATTTTCGCTATATAAATATTTGCATGTCTTAGAACAAACTGCTGTCAAAATAAAGTTTTTATTGATCAGATTCTTGTAACTGGTTTTGATACTGCTTAAATAAATCATCAAACTGATAAGCTGCATTGTATATTGTATCTTTTGCGCTCTTAGATAAATTTATGGCATTATTAAAATCCTCATTTTTTTCTGCATCTTGAGCCTGCCGCAATAACTGTTCAGCTTCATTTATACCTTGTTGTAATATATTTATCATTTCCTGAGGGGCCTGGATATTTTGATTGTAAATATACTGTATAACATTAGTGGTATCTGAAATCAAATTATCTACATAACCTCTGAGCTTAGTAGAAACATTTCTAACTGGCTTTTCTGATCTAAATTCCTTCAAAGCTCCGACAGGATTGGATTTTTTAATTAACTTCTTTATATCTTTTATAACTTTTTTTTGCTTCCCGACATCTATTCCTACTTGTTCAGCGATAGAAATCTCTTCCTCAAGTTTTTTTTCTTGTTTTTCAGCTGGCCTGAATTTATTGAATAATAATGTGGCTATAAATACGGCTGGGAATAAACCAGTAAATCCTTCAACAACTTCGCCAACAACAGGTATCAGGCTTATAGGAAAAAAATTAGTGGCTTCCCATGCAAGAAATATTGCAATAATTACTCCTACAATATTTTTATGCCTGATAAAAATAAAAAACGCGCCAATCCAATCACCAAGGTCTAAGCCAATTAACCCTGCACCAGCTATAAAATTATCAAGGAAAGAGAAAAGACCATCAAACACATAATCAGAAATCAATGCAGAAAAATACCTGCGGAAGAATATGAAAGAGATTACTAGAACTATTACTATTATCAAGATTATATATTGCAAATCCAAACCTGCTATTGAAGCCATGTTCTGTATTAAAAAAGAGGAGATATTTAACTTTATCTCAAATTGCCTTTCAGCGAAACTTATTTAAACGCTCTGACGTTAGTCCAATCATGAAATCTATAGATAAATTCAAGAACTGTAAAGGGGAAATTGATGTAAATGGCATTAAGAAAATAATACCTTACGACAAGCCTTTTTTAATGATGGATAGAATCTTAAAGCTCAGCAAAAAAGAGATAGTGGCAATAAAAAATGTTAATGCAAAAGAAGATTACTTCAAAGGCCATTTCAAGGGATTTCCAATAATGCCTGGTGCCTTAATTATTGAAGGTCTTGGACAGGCTGCAACAATGCTTATAAGGTACAACATAAAAAATCATGAAGATTATGACATCCTAGCTTACAAGATAAGCGGGGCAAAATTTTTCAGGCCGACATTTCCGGGCCATACATTAAGATTTGAAGCAAAATTAATATTCATGTTCAAAAAAATTGCTTTTGTAAACGGAAAAGCTTTTAGAAAAGACAAGTTAGTTTCAAAAGCAAGAATGGTTTTGGCAATAGTTGATAAAAAACAATTTAGGGGAAGATACATCGCAAAAAGGCAATAAGCATCAAATAAATTCTTTTGGGATTAAAATGTATTATATAAAAGGAGTTGGGATGACGAAGTTTGGCATAGAAAATAGAAACTCTATGGATTTTGCAGAAGAGGCAATAGGCCTTTCCTTAGATAATTCTGGATTAGGGATAGATGATCTTGATGCTGTTATTGTCTCAAATACAGACTGCAGCATAAACGGGGAAAGGCAACGGCATTTTAACTCATTTTTAAGCAGTTTTTTCAGGAAACAGCTGCCTATAATCAGAGTCCCAGCTGTTTGTGGTGGTGGTGGAGCAGCTTTATGGACAGCTTTAAGATTGAACTACAATAACATTCTTGTCCTAGGCACTGACAAGCTTTTGGCATCTACCTCAGAAATTACCACCGACCAGATTTTGGGAGCTGCTGACAGGGTTTATGAACAGCAGGAAGGAATGATATTTCCTGCGCAAAATGCTTTGGTAGCGCAGCAGCATTTCATGAAATATGGAAGCAATTCTGATGACCTTGCATTAATTTCCTTAAAGAATCATGAAAATGCTTTTTATAATCCCAAAGCAATGTTCTATGGAAAAAAGATTTCACTCAAAAAAATAAAATCGAGCCCAATAATTGCAAGCCCTTTAAGATTATTTGACTGCAGCATTACTGTAAACGGTGCAGCTGCCTGCATCATAAGCAAAGACAAGAGCGATATAAAAATCTCAGGTTCTGGGTTATCAGTAGATTATATGGCAACCTTCGAAAGGGATGATATGGTGACGTGGAATGCTACAAAAAAAGCTGCAGAAGAGGCCTATAAACAGGCAAATGTAACGCCAAAAGATATTGATTTGGCAGAAATACACGATGCTTTTACAATAGTCGAGCTTATATCATATGAGGACCTTGGTTT
>JAZDMC010000038.1:0-2182 GCA_043801325.1 Candidatus Woesearchaeota archaeon
AAACCAAGGTCCTCATATGATATAAGCTCGACTATTGTAAAAGCATCGTGTATTTCTGCCAAATCAATATCTTTTGGCGTTACATTTGCCTGTTTATAGGCCTCTTCTGCAGCTTTTTTTGTAGCATTCCACGTCACCATACTATCTCTTTCTAAGGTTGACAAGTAATCTGTACATAGGCCGGATCCAATAATTTTTATATTGCTTTTATCTTTGCTTATGATGCAGGCAGCTGCACCATCTACAGTAATGCTGCAGTCGAATAACCTTAATGGGCTTGCAACAATAGGACTTTTCTTAATCATATCTAAGGTTACTTTTTTATTATAAAATTTTGCCTTGGGGTTAAGAAAAGCATTTTCATGATTCTTTAAGGAAATTAATGCAAGGTCATCAGAATTGCTTCCATATTTCATGAAATGCTGCTGCGCTACCAAAGCATTTTGCGCAGGAAATATCATTCCTTCTGTCTGCTCAAACTGCTGATTGGAAGCCATCATCAACTCGTCTGATGAGATAAAAGTAGAGCAGGTCGTCAGTTTTTCAACAGCAATTGCCATAATGTTGTTTATGTTTCTATCATTTTCAACTATTTTATTTGCAGTCCATAAAGCAACCCCCCCTGATGCGCAGGCAGCAGGCGTTCTAATTATCGGCAAATTTTTTTTAAATAAAGAACTGAGCATTGTTTGAATATGCCTTTGGCGTTCTCCATTTACATCCACATCCAAATTTCCCAAAACAATTGCGTCGACGTCATCAATACTTAGCCCAGAATTTTCAATTGCAGCATACGCAGCGTCATAAGCTATTAAATGTGAAGGCTTATCAATTATGCCAAACTTTGTCATGCCTACGCCTTTGATGTACATTTTAATCCTTTTTCATCAGTTTTGATCCAATGGCAGGCTTAAGTTCTCGAGCAGTAGCCATAAGCTCGTTGCCGGCAATCTCAATTTTTTTTATGTTACTTTCACCCAAACCGAGATTATTTGCAGTTTCCAGGTATTTTGCGTTTTTCACAAATAATCCAAGCTCGTTAAAGACAGCATCATGAGCAACAGGATCTTTTGAAGCCAGAATATAGTTTAGATATGCCGGGGTTCCATTTAACGGCCCGTTTGATTCCATTCCTATGCTCCCATCACCTATTGTAATGTATTTTGGAATCACCTTATGAAGCTTTGCCAAAGCATCATGTAAGTCAATCTTATTCTCTTTTGCCAGCTGCTCCAATATCGATAGATCTTTTGGATCAACTAATCTTGACATATTTTCAAATGCCCCTGCAATTCCAAATAGCAGATGAGTTTTTAGAACAGGAATGTTTATTACAAGGTCCTTATCAAAAACCTCTTTTGTTATTTTGATTTTAAGTCCTTCAAATTCTTTTTCAACAAATTCTGATTTTGCTATGTCGACAAACTTTATTCCATAACTTTTGCATAATAAGCCGATGCCTGTTTTTTTAAGTGAATCTTCAACAGGAGCATAAACACTCTGCTCAGCAATTGTTATATTCTCTATCTTTGCCCCCTTTTTTATTAGGTATTCTATTACCCCGGAAATAGTCTTGGGGTTTGTAGTAACAGCAAAATAAGGGTAAACCGCAGCCATCATGTTTGGCTTAATCAAGATTCTCGAATTTTTGTCAATATCTAGGCCATTTATCAAATACAAAGCATCTTCAACTGCTTTTTCTATGTCATATTTTATTTTAACAATCGATACTGAAGGCTCCTTTGATGCTGGCGTTTCTTCATAAAAATCACCTATGCTATAACCCTTGATTGTTTTTCTAGGTATTTTGTTTCCATATTCGTCTTCTAAGATTAATATGTTGTACGGAGTTATAGGGTGCATTACACTTGGGACATTTACTGTGGTAAATCCAACTACTTTTAGCTTTCTGCTTGCTATTTTTTCAACATCCTTTTTACAGTAAATGCATTTCTTTACAGGGTAAATCCATTTCTTGTTGCAGCTTTTGCATACCCACCTTATTATCATCTTTAACACCTCTCCATAATATGCACACTAACTGTCCCACCCGCACCACCGATGTTTTGCGCCAAACCAATCTTGGCATTGCTTACTTGCCGTTCTTTGGATTCGTGCCTTAGCTGCTCTGTTATTTCCACTATTTGCGCAATTCCAGTAGGGCTTATAGGATGTCCTTTTG
>JAZDMC010000053.1:0-25574 GCA_043801325.1 Candidatus Woesearchaeota archaeon
TGTAAAAAGGCTTCCTTTCTGGCTAAAAAATAAGTTAGTATCTTTATCTGCAGGACTTGATTCTGCAGATTATGGAGCCATAGATTCTACTGGCTTAAGCAGAACAAACGCAAGCCAGCATTATGTGAAAAGAATAGACAGAATAGGGCCTATAAAACAATCTTTGAAGCTAAGCATTTATACAACAGGAAAACGAATTCTTGCATTTCGACTCCGTTCAGAATGGCGCGGCGACACAAAAGATGTTAAGTACCTTGCTAAAAATACGCTAATATTACCCATTACAACCTGTATGGATAAGGGGTATGATGCAAACTGGGTTCATGAATATTTTAGAGAGCACGGGTCTTATAGCATAATTCCTGCGAAGAAAAATTGTGTAAGGGGAAACTATAGAAAAGAGATGAGGGACTGCTTTGATTACAGCCAATATTGGGAAAGAAATTGTGCTGAGTGGAATAACTCTAGCCTTAAAAGGAGATTTGGAGATTATGTAAGAAGCGATACGTTCCGAACGCAGCACTCAGAAGTTGCTGCGCGGATAATCTTACATAATCTTATTTGTTTTTTAGTGAGACTTTTTCACGTAAGCCTATATTATCATAATAAATTTTTTAAGAATTCTTCTATAGTAATAGCAATATCTTTTGACTCGGTAACCTGTTTTTTCATCTTTTCAACTAATCTTTGGTATTGTTTTACAGTTCCCATCAATAAAACATCTGATTTTTGGACAGAGCAATTGACGCAGCCTTTATTCACAGCAACATCTCCACCAATAGAAAGCATCTCCTGCTTCAGAATATTGGCAATAGCATTTCTAACCTTATCTAATTTTATTAACCTAAACTTTGTCTTTGGCATCATATAAATAATTCCAGCTTTCTCTACTCCGATTTCTTCCATGATTTTCTTTGCTTCTGCTTCTTTTATTATTTTTGGATTATACATATTATTTTATTATTATTTTCAATGTTTATATAATTTGCTATTGATAAAAAAAAAAAAAATCAAAACCGCAACATATATAAACTATTAATTTTAAAATATTTCAACGGTGGTTATTATGGCTCTGATGAATGATATACATAAAACAGATTCTGAGGTTGTTAAGCAAATACATAATGAGCTGCAGAGAATAAGAAACGGCATTGAGCTTATTCCATCTGAAAACTTTGTAAGCAAGGCTGTTCTGCAGGCATATGCAACTGTTTTTACAAATAAATATTCTGAAGGCTACCCCCATAAAAGATATTATGGCGGAAATGAGTTTGTTGACAATGTAGAGGATATTGCAATAGCAAGGGCTAAAAAATTATTCAATGCAGAGCATGTTAATGTCCAGCCATTGTCAGGCAGCCCAGCCAACCAGGCTGTTTTTTTTGCCTTAATGAGCTTAGGAGACACATACATGGGCTTAGATTTAAACTCTGGCGGCCATTTAACCCATGGCAGCCCTGTTAATTTCTCAGGAAAAAATTACAAATGTGTTCCTTATAATGTTGATAAAGAAACTGGTTTATTGGATTATTATACAATAAGAAAGCAAGCTGAAAAGGAAAAGCCAAAGTTAATTTTGTCAGGATTAACAGCATATCCAAGAAAAATTGATTTCAAGGAATTTGGTGAAATAGCAAAAGACGTTGGAGCGTATCATATGTCAGATATTGCGCATATTGCTGGATTATGTGTAACAGGCTATCACCAAAGCCCTGTTCCATATGCTGATGTTGTTACAACAACAACTCACAAGACTTTAAGAGGACCAAGAGGAGCTATTATTTTATGCAAGGAAACGCATGCACAAGCAATTGACAAGGCTGTTTTCCCAGGATTGCAAGGAGGCCCTCATGATCATGTTACAGCTGCAAAAGCAGTTGCTTTTGGAGAGGCTTTGCAGCCAGACTATAAAAAATATATTAGCCAGGTTGTTAAAAATGCAAAAGCATTATCAGAAGAATTAATGTCTCTAGGCTTAAAATTAACTACAGACGGAACAGACAATCATTTAATGGTTATTGACCTCACTACAAAAGGGCTTACAGGCAAAGGAAAAGAAATTCAGATTGCCTTGGATGAAGCAGGTATTTACACAAACAAAAACACAATTCCTTATGAGCCTTCATCTCCGTTCCACCCATCTGGAATAAGGATTGGAACACCAGCAATTACAACTCGCGGCTTCAAGGAAAGCGAGATGAAAGAAGTTGCAAAAGCTATTGTAACAGTAATTGATAACCATCAGGATAAAAAAGTTATCGAGAAAGTTAGAAAAGACATTCTAGAACTATGCAATAAATTCCCTCTTTACGAAGGATTGGATATCTTGAAGTAAAAAAAAAAAAAACGCTTTATAGTTAGTTAATATTTAGAATTTAACTTATTTTTTTTTTGGAGAGTTCTTTTTATTTCTTATTATTTTTTCCTTTATGCCAACCAACATGTCCAGAAATCTTTGAATCTACTCTATTAATAGCTTCTCTTAGATAAAAAGAATATCCTAAGTTTGCAATCAATAAACCAATAACAAGTTCTTCAAATCCTAAACTTCCACCCAATAATGTACGTAGTAATTCAAATATCAGATATATTAAAAAAAGAAAAAATAACCAATAAAACACTTTTTTGGCGATATCTTTAGTTTTTACTTTAACCACCGCTTAATCTAATAATAAACCATATGACTAACAAAATTATTATAATAATTACTGCTCCATTTACAAAGTCTAATTTTCTTATTTTAGTCATAGCAGATAAATATAATATTTCTTGTTTATATATCTTTTGTTTTTTTTTTTTTATTTAAATGCATTCAAAACTTTCTTATTTAAATTAGGATACTTCTTCAATTCTTCATTTCTTTGCTTGCATAAATTATTTTGCAATGCTTCAAAATACTCCTTTAGGAATAGTCTCTCAGGATGCATATATATTGAGTCAACAAGCCTTATTGCTTTTGGGACCATCAATCCTGTATCAGGTGAATAAACCCAGTCTTCCAAGCCACCTCTTAAGACAGAATCTAATATATTCATCGTATCCTGCAAGCTAATGTCATGATGCTTGTCTCCTTCTCCAATTCCGCCGGTATTAAGCAAGAAACAATTAATATGAGGATTATTCTTTAAAATCTTATAGAAAAGATTTGCATGCTCTGACCTATCTCCTGCAATAAATGGGTCATAGAAAAACTCGTTCTTTATCTTTCCAGCTTGCGTTGGGTCTCCAGCAGAGCTCTCCATGCTTTGTCCTAATACCATAAAAGCTGTTGTCTGCTCTGGAGTTAATTTTGATATTGCAGGAATAATATTGCCTCTTGTTATCAAAAATATGTTGTGGATTTTATCCGCATTAATATCCTTGCTGGCATGTGTAAAATGGCTTCTTTCAATTACAGCTCTTCCATTGGATGTAAATTCTATATTATAAAAATCAATATCACCATCTTTTTCAAGCCATATATTCTCAAGGAATGTGGATTGTTTTAAGCAGCCATAATAAGCCTCTATCTGCTCTTTTGGATTAAGCCCGTCTGTCTTGACAAACAAGCCTCCTGCTTCAAATCCATGAAAGCTTCCGTCCATTCTTAAAGTTCCGCCATCATCCTGTATAAGCCATGATTTTTCCTTTCCTTTCCTAGCTAGTATTTTACAAGTAGTTGATGTTTTTCCATTCGCACTTAGAGCAATGAACAAAGAATTTTGAGTTATATAATCACCATGAGTTCCCTCCAGATAATCCTGCCTGCAGCCTGCATGCAAGAATATTGCGTCCTTTTTCTGCTTTACCCTCCAGTCCTCTCCAGCAAAAACCCCTTTTTTCCATTCTCCAAAATAATTGGAGTTTCTGACAAACTTAACCATTTCACCTTCTTTGCTGAAAGCCAGCCTTATTGTAACGTCTTTTTGCGGCAAAATTTTTTTCTTGTTTTTCTCAAAATGTTCGTCAGCAAACATTATAACTTGGTAAGTAGGATTTTCTGTTTTAGCAGGGACAAATAATTTCTTTCCAGCATATGCAACATGAGCAAAATTCTTGGGAATAATCAATCTTGCAGTAATCCCTTCGCTTCCATCCCCAACCTGGCAGTCTATAACAACAAGCTCCTCTTTTGCAAGATGCTTCTTGGCATTTTCCAATAGCTTTAATTCATCATTCCCAAACTTGTCATCAATATTATTCTTTGTAAACATCGCAGCCCTTGACATAGGCTCAGAAACAGCAACTATGCTTCCGTAATTGCTCTCTTTTACTTCAGGCTCTTTTAAAGCAAGCTTTTTCAGCTCTGCATCGCTGGGATTATCTATTAATCTTCCTTCTTTCTTTGCCTTTTCATACATTTCCTTAGCAGCTAGTTTGAATTCTTCTATCATTTTAGGCAGATAGTTGCTATAAGTTATTTAAAAGTTTTGATTTTTTAAAATTAAAAACAAAAAACTTTATTAATAACTACTGTTCTATTCCTTTTATGACAGCTAAAATATTAGATGGCAGGAAACTTTCTGAACAAATAATAAAGGAGGTTAAGGCTAAGGTTAAAAAACTGAAATTAAAGCCAGGCCTAGCAGCAATATTAGTTGGGAATAATCCTGCTTCTGAGCTTTATGTTAATATGAAGAAAAAAAGCTGCAATGATTGCGGATTTCATTTTGAGCTTTATAAGTTTAAGGAAAATAGCCTGGACACAGAGGTAATTGACGCTATAATCTCTTTAAATAAAAATGAGAATATACACGGAATTATGGTGCAGCTGCCATTGCCAAAACATATGGATAAAACACTTGTTTTGCAGGCGATTGATCCTTTAAAGGATGTTGATGGCTGCAACTCTGTTAATTTAGGAGATATAATGATTAAAGATGAAAAATTATTGCCGGCAACACCTAAAGGAGTTATCACTTTATTGGATTATTATAAAATTCCTGTCAAAGGAAAGGAAGTTGTTATTGTCGGCCATAGCGCTGTTGTTGGAAAGCCGTTAGCTATGATGTTTTTGAACAGGGATGCTACTGTTACTGTATGCCATGAATTTACTAAAGACTTAAAATCCCACACAAGCAAAGCTGACATTTTAATAAGCGCAACAGGAGTTCCAAATCTGATAAAGAAAAATATGGTAAAGAAAAACGCAGTTGTAATTGACGTTGGAATAAGCAAAGTTAAGGATAAAATTGCAGGAGATGTTGATTTTAACGAAGTCAAAAAGATTGCTTCTTATATAACCCCTGTTCCAGGCGGTGTTGGCCCAATGACAATTGCTTCTTTGCTGGAGAATGTATTAATAGCTATGCAGGAGCAGGTTCTTAAGCCTTAAATCTAATTCTTAAAAAAAAAAAAAGAAAAGATTTATAAACAGTATTGTACTCTCGTCTATCAAGAATAAATATTAAGAAGGGTGTTAAAAAATGAAAATGCTAATTGTCTTGTTAATGGTGTTATTACTAACATTGACTGTAGTTACAGCAAAGCAAGATTTTTCAGACACCGAACTGCCTAAGAATGCAGTAAAATTAAAGCACGGAGTCTTCAAACTTGGAAACGCTGTTGACATAGATGGCAAAATTGTCGAAGGTTACGCATTTATAAAATATGAAGATGGATATAAGCAGAAGAATGCAGATTTTTTTGCAATTACTAATTTAACACCAGAATATTGTTATGGATTTATGGGCGCAAAATGGACAACAACAGAGAACTACATAATTAATCCTACAAATAAATGGGGTTTGGACAAAACACAAGTTTCCTCTCATTTTGTAGGAGATACATCTACATGGGAAACAAGTGTAGTTTCTAATAAAAACCTTATAGGCACTGGAGCAACAACAAGTAAAAAGCTATTGGCAGATACTGTAAGACCTGATGGAAAAAATGAGGTTTATTTTGGCAGCATTAAGGATGCAGGAGCAATTGCAATTACAATTGTTTGGGCTACAAGATTTGATGTAAACAATCTTGGTCAGATTGTAGAGTGGGATCAAGTATATGACCAGATTGATTTTGGTTGGTCTTTAACAGGTGCAGCAGGTAAGATGGACTTTGACAACATAGCAACTCATGAGCTTGGCCATACTTTAGGAATGGATGACTTATATGATTTAGTATGCTCAGATCAAACGATGTATGGATATGCAAACTATGGTGAGATAATAAAGAGAACCCTTGAGGTTGGTGACATTAAAGGAATTAATATACTATATCCTTAATTTTCTCTCTCTCTTTTTTTTTTTACAATAAAAAAAAAAATATAAAATAAAATCCAAAATTTGTAATCATCAAATAGTGACGACATAACCGAAAGGTTTAAATACTTGCTACTTATAACTATGTAATATGATAGCAAAATCAAATGTAATGAATTGCAGTAAGGAAGATTTTGCTAGTTCTAGCTCTAAATTTTATTATTATCTATAGGTCTGGGCTTGTTTTTTCCAGACTATGAAATTTTCTAGTTACTCATAGTTCTGGTTTCTAAGTTCAGACCGTTATTGTCTATTTAGCTTATGCTTTATTTCTCCCTATAGCTTAATGGCAGAGCAATCGGCTGTAAACCGATGTGTGCTGGTTCAAATCCGGCTAGGGAGATTCAATTGATATGGAGGTTAAAAATGAAAGAAGTTACGAAGGCTAAGGTGCAAGAAAGCGCTGGTCGTCTTTATTGGAGAAGAAGATTGGGATTTATCTAGCCAAATCTGTAAAATTGGAGATGATGTAAATGAACTTATCTTCAGATTATACTCAAATAAATCGCCTGAAATCGAGCTGGAGCTACAAAGAAAGTTTGATCAGCGTACAGAGTGGTGGCTTTCAAGACCATCAAACCAGTTAATCGAAAGAGTAAATCGGAGTATTGATGAATATCAAAGACGTGTAACTTCATGTATTGAATCGGGCGATAAATTTGGCTTATTTAGAACAAACTACTGGTTTGAGCATGGAACACTGGATATCCTCAGAAACGAGAATCCAGAACTAAGGGAGTTTCAAGGATATGTCTCAGAATTAGAGAAATTGCTAGAACAGAGTCAACAAGCATTAAATAAGCTAAAAGAACAAAATACTCCTTTTGTTCATTTAGAAAAAACTTTAGTTATTGAAGGGCAGAATACACTTAGTAAAAAGCACATTTTCAGAATCAATAATAAAGATAGAGTTCTCTTTACTGAAGCTTTTGAATATGTGACTGGATTACAGAGTGAAGAAACAATAAGGCAATCTCTATGTTTGCCAACTGCGATAGGTTGTACAATGGCATGCAGAATATGTGATCTTGGTACTTTCTACGGTGGAGAACTTCCAAAAGAAGCAATAATTCAGATGATAGAACGCGTTGTTGATACCCATACTGTTGGTTGGAAGAATCCATCACATATACAAATCTCATACTTGGGTGGTGGAGAACCTGCTTACAATAAAGATATCTTGAAAGTGTTATGGTTTGTAAGTCAAAAATACTCAGGTTGCTCTCAAGTTCTATCTACAGTAGGAATCGATAATGACTTTAATGATAGATTCACTGATTTAGCTAGAGATATGAATGTCGGATTTCAAATATCAGTGCACTGCTTAGATGATAATGTAAGAAATTACATTGTAAATATAAAGAAAATTCTAAATGCTGGTCGATGCCTAAATGTACTCGAAAAATACCATGCATCAACAGGCAGACAAGGAAGAATGGCAATTGTCTTACTTGAAGGAATGAACTTAGATAAAATTAATCAACAAATAGAAGAAAGAGTAGATAAGGAAGCTATTCATATATCACTACAAACTATTAGCAAGAGCAGTACTGGTTTTCCACATAGAACTAAACCATTGACACAATATGAACTACTTAGAGCTAGATTAGAAAGTTCTGGCTATAGTGTATCTATATACAATCCACCTGGGCTAGAATTTAGAGGAAGCTGTGGAGTTGCAAGTGATAATTTGCTGGCTAGAGTTACACCATACAAGAAAAGACCGAGGTAGTGGTAGCTACCAGTGGCGGAGGTATCCTTATAATATATACACGAATTAGCAAAAGATTACCCAAAACTTTATAAATATCAGGCTTATTTTGTTATTCTCTGGGGTGGTATGTTGATAAATATCGGTGTTTTGGCATCTACAAAAGCAACTGATATGCAGGCTATAATTGATGCTATAGAATCCAAAAAATTAGATGCGAAAATATCTGTCCTTATTTCTAACAAAAAAGATGCTTATTGCTTGGAAAGAGCTAAAAATAATGGTATAAAATCTGTTTTTATCGATTCAAAGGGAAAGGAAAGAGAAGATTTTGACAAAGAAGTCTCAAAAATATTGGAAGAGAACAAAGTTCAATTAATACTTTTGATAGGATATATGAGATATTTAAGCAAATGGTTTGTTGACAAATACAAAAACAAGATAATGAACATTCATCCTAGCTTGCTGCCAGCATTCGCTGGCGGAATGGACTTGAATGTCCACGAAGAAATCTTAAAGCATGGCTGCAAAGTAACAGGCTGCACACTGCATTTTGTTGATGAAGGCCAGGATACAGGCCCAATTATTGCTCAAAAAGCAATCCCAATAGAAGAAAAAGATAATGCAGACACTTTAAAAGAAAAAGTCCAGAAATTAGAGGGAGAATGCATTATTGAAGGAATTAAGAAGTTTGCAGATAAAAAATTAAAAGTTGAAGGAAGGATAGTAAGAGTATTAGATTAAAAAATGACCACCAAAGGGGGTGGGGAACAGAAGGAATGAAATTAGAAAATGTAATAGATATTCCCCCTATTTAATTTAATATTGATAAGATTAGTCAATGAGTCAATAGAAAAAAATAAAAATAAAAACGATTAAAAAAAAAAAATAATAAAATGACCAAGCCAAAAAAAGCATTAATCTCTGTATACAATAAAGAAGGGATTGTAGAGTTTGCAAAAGGATTGCATGATTTAGGCATTGAGATAATCTCAACAGGAGGAACAGCTGCTTTATTAAAAAAAAATAAAATACCAGTAACTTTTGTTGAAGACTACACAGGTTTTCCTGAAATTCTGGATAACAGGGTTAAGACATTGCACCCAAAAATACATGCAGGAATATTAGCAGTTAGATCTAATAAAGAGCATATGGAGCAATTAAAGAAATTAAAATTTGAGCCTATTGACATAGTTGTTGTCAACCTTTATCCTTTGGAAAGCGTAATCCATAAAAGAAACGTAAAGCTTGATGAAGTTATTAAAAATATAGACATTGGCGGCCCTACAATGATAAGGGCTGCAGCAAAAAACTTCCAGGATGTCATTCCAGTAATTGACCCTAGGGATTATAATGAAATATTAGAATTATTGAACAAAGGAGATGTTCCATTTGAAAAAAGAATGCTTTTAGCTGCAAAAGTAGCTGAAAACACAGCAAGACATGATTCCTTGATCCAGAATTACTTCTTTGACAATATACCTGGCTACACATTCCCGGAGATAATGAACTTGAGCCTGAAAAAGATAAGGGATTTGCGTTATGGAGAAAATCCCTTCCAGAAAGCAGCTTTCTACAGCTGCGGCCGTGTAACTGAAACATGCGTTACAAAATCTAAGCAGCTGCATGGAAAAGAGCTTTCTTTCAACAATATACTTGATATTGACGCTGCTTTTGAACTTATTAAAGAGTTTGATGAGCCTACTGCTACAATCGTAAAACATACAAATCCATGCGGAGTTGCTTCAAGGCCGAAAATTGAAGATGCTTTTAAAGAAGCGCACGAAGCAGACACAACAGCAGCATTTGGAGGAATTATCTCATTAAACAGGAAATGCAACCTTGCAACAGCCAGGCTTATCAAGCCATTGTTTGCAGAGTGCATAATTGCTCCATCTTTTGACAAGGATGCTCTGGATTTGCTGAAAGAGAAAAAGAATTTAAGGATTTTGGAAACAGGCAATTTATTTAAAGAGCATCATGCATGGAGCATGAAAAAAGTAACAGAAGGAATGCTGATACAGACTAAAGTATATCCTGAAATAAATGAGAAAATATTAAAGACAGTTTCAAATAAAAAGCCGACAAAAAAAGAAATTGAGGACATGCTATTTGCCTGGAAGATTAATGCTCATGTTAAGTCTAATTCTATTGTTTTTGTTAAGGGCAAGGTTGCAGTTGGCATTGGAGCAGGCCAGATGGCAAGGGTTGATGCAGTCAAAATAGCCTGCTTTAAAGCTGGTGAAAGGGCAAAAGGAGCTGTAATGGCATCAGATGCTTTTTTTCCTTTTAGAGATGGCATAGATGTTGCAGCAAAAGCAGGAGTTACAGCTGTAATCCAGCCAGGAGGCTCTATCAGAGACCAGGAAGTCATTGATGCAGTTAACGAGCACAATATGTCAATGGTTTTCACAGGATTCAGGATTTTCTTGCATTAAGCGTAAAATTTTTAAATTGAAACCTAATTTCAACCCATATGTACCAGCCATCTCCCACAGAAGTGGCAAAATATTTTGTTCAAACTGGAGACAGGTGTTTATTAAGTAGTCTTTTTTATGCTCTTCAGATGCGATTTGTTATAGAAAATGAATTAACTGAAGGTGTATACCAAGATATCTTGGAAATACAATCTGGTAAGGGGGGCTTAGAAAATATTGAAAAAAAAATAGCTCCTGTAAGTAATGTAAATCCTGAGCTATTAATTCCATTACAATTATGTGATTTAATAAATTATCTTGCAGGAAATGGGTATACTTTACAACTGCATGAAGGCAAATTGGAAACTTTAAGAAAAAACAGGTCAAATTATCCTTTAGTTTCGCTTGATTTTCAATTTCCTGATTGGCTAAATTTCTTTGGAAAAGGCAATCTAAAAGAATGGTATAAAGGGCATGTAGTGTCTATGGTGGATATTATTGAAGATAAATTTTATTATTTTGAACCTTTGACAGGTGAAATTAGAAATATTCCAATTAGTGCAATTCCTAAAATTAATCAAATTGGGATTGTTAGGAGAGATTACAATACTAGCCATTAATTATTTAAATAACTTCAATATATTTATCCTTATGAACTACAACCAAATTATAAATTATCTTGAAAACCTAGAAAAGATTGGCACAAAGTTTGGTTTAGAAAGAGTTGAATCATTGCTAAAAAAGCTTGGAAATCCTGAAAAATCTTTAAAAATAATCCATGTTGCAGGAACTAACGGCAAAGGCAGCGTCTGCGCAATGTTGTCTGCAATTCTTCAGGGAGCAGGATATAGAGTTGGATTATACACCAGCCCTCATTTAAAAGACATTAGAGAAAGGTTTAGGATTAACAACAAAGACATCTCAAAGAAAGATTTTATCAAATATTTCAATAAAACAAAAAAATATTCAGATAAGCAAACATATTTTGAGTTTATAACAGCAATGGCTTTTTTATATTTCAGGGAAAAAAAAGCTGATTTTCTTGTTTTAGAAGTTGGTATGGGCGGCAGGTTAGACGCTACAAATGTTGTTAAGCCATTAGTTTCAGTCATAACTAATATTGAGCTAGAGCATACTGATTATCTAGGAAACACGAGGGAAAAAATCGCTTATGAAAAAGCTGGAATAATAAAAAATAAGGTTCCTGTAATAACATTAGCTAAAGGAAAAGCATTGAACGTAATAAAAAAAATAGCAAAAAGCAAAGATTCTAAGCTTATCATTCCAAAAAAATACAATTATGAAACAAATCTAAAAGGCCAATTTCAAATTGATAATGCCAATATAGCAGTTGAAACAATTAATCTATTAAATCAATTAAAAATAGTCAATATAAAAAAAGAAAAAACAAAAAAATCCTTAAAAAAAGTCTATTGGCCAGGAAGAATTCAGTTTAAAGCTAATGTTTTGTTTGACTGCGCCCATAATCCGGCTGGAATCAAGGCATTAACTGGTTATCTAAAGACATTTAAATATAAAAAAATGATATTAATCTTCGGAGTTCTGACAGACAAAAACTTCAAGGATATGTTAAAACAGTTGTTTCCTTTTGCTAATAAGGTAATCCTTACAAAGCCGCAGATGTACCGTAAATTAGACCCAAAGATAATGCTAAAAAAAATGGGGAAGCATAAAAAAGACATTACAATCATAGATGACCCTAAAAAAGCGTTAAAGGAAGCTAAAAGAACTGCTGGAAAGAACGATTTAATCCTTGTTACAGGCTCCTGTTATTTGGTTGGTGAGTTAATTTAGTAATGATGATACTAAATCCAACCATCAAAAGGAAGATGCATCTGTCCAGAATATTTTTCAATAAAATGTTTTATATCCCAAACATTTAATAAGTGACCCAATTCTAGATTGTCTCTTTTACCAACCTTTTCTTCAATAAACTCTGTTTTTGTTTCACTGCCTACAATCAAGGTGGGTTGTTTTATCGTATCAATAAGAATTCTCCTCAAATCATTTATCTCTTCTACTTTAGTATCGTCATTAAGACTAGGAGGATGAAATATTATTAAGTCATATTTGTGATGATTAGCTTCAATCTTAGAAGCTGGGCTATATGATATATGGAATCCTTGTATTTTTAAAGGATCTTTTATTAAATAAAATTCTCCTCTTAATTTATCAAGAGTTCTGCCCCACAGTTTCCTGTCTTTATTTTTTAGTTCATCAAGTAAATAATCAAAAAATCCTACTTTCATATATTAAAGCACCCCATCAGTCCTGATTACTATTCTCTTTAAAAACATTATGGAAAATCAGAACCAAAACCAAAATCTTTATAAACAATCTATTTCTAAAACGCACTTATGGGGGATAGAAGCAAAGTAGACATCGGCTTAGTTCCTGTTTCTGGTATGAAGGATAATGAGCTTTTAGAGTTTGGAAAAAAGAACGGAATCTCTTTAAAAGTTAATGAATACAAAAAGATTGTAGAGCTTATTGGAAGAAACCCAACAATAACAGAACTTCATATATTCAACATTCAATGGTCAGAGCATTCTTCATATAAAAGCAGCAAAAAAGTCCTTAAAATGCTTCCAACAGACGCTCCTAATGTGATTCTTGGGCCAAAAGAAGACTCAGGCATTGTTGAGCTAGGAATTATAGATGGAGAAAAATATGGAATTGTTGTAAGCCATGAATCCCATAATCATCCAAGCCAGGTTGTTCCTTTTGAAGGAGCTGCTACTGGAATTGGAGGTGATATAAGAGATGTTGTATGCATGGGAGCAAAAGTGCTCTCAACAGCAGACCCATTAAGGTTTGGCAATCCATACGGCAAAAACAGGGAAAGGACAAGATATATAGCAAATGAAGTTATTAATGGTATTGCTGGCTATGGAAACCCTTTAGGAATTCCAAATTTAGCAGGTGATGTTTATTTTAATGATTGTTTTGATGATAACTGTTTAGTAAACGTAGTTTGCCTAGGTATTGTAAAAGAAAAAGATATTATCCACAGCTATGCTCCAAAAAACTCTGAAAACTATGATATTATTGTCGTTGGAAAAGCAACAGATAACTCTGGATTCGGAGGAGCAAGCTTCGCCTCATTAATTTTAGATGAAAAAGATAAGGATATAAACAAAGGAGCTGTCCAGGTTCCTGACCCATTCTTAAAAAATATTTTAATTAGAGCAAGCTACAAGGTTTTTGAAGAAGCAAGAAAAAGAAAATTAACCTTAGGGTTCAAAGATATGGGTGCAGGAGGCATAATGTGCGCTACTTCTGAGCTTTGCTCTTCAGGAGGTTATGGCTGTATTTTAGATGTTGACAAAATTCATGTTTCAATGAATATTCCTGATTTTATTATAGTTTGCGGTGAGACCCAGGAAAGATTCACATGGATTTCTCCGCCTGATTTTACACCAACAATATTAAAGATATACAATGAGGAATTTGAGCTGCCAAATGTAGCTGAAAAAGCAAGAGCATCTGTTGTTGGAAAAGTAACAAAAAACAAAGACTATATCTTAAAGTACAATGGAAAGATTGTATGCAATGCTCCAATTGATGTTGTAACCTCTGGAATAGGCTATGAAAGAGAAAGAAAAAAGAGTATAAGAAAAGTAAAAGAGCCAAATTTAGCTGAACCAAAAGATTATAATAATATTTTATTAAAAATATTAAAAAACCCGATTGTTGCTTCAAAAAAAACATTATATGAAAGATATGACAAGGAAGTTCTGGGATTAGCTGTTATAAGGCCTGGTGAAGCTGATGCAGGTGTCCAGGTTGCTATTCCAGGAAAACCATACGCAGTTGCATTAGCAGTTGACAACAACGCAAAACACGGCTTGATAGACCCTTATTACACAGGAGCAAACGCAGTTGCAGAATCTATGAGAAATGTTGCAGCTGTTGGAGCAATTCCAAGCGCTTTGACAGACTGCCTGAACTACGGAAATCCTGAACTCCCAGAGGTTTTTGATGATTTCTATGAAGGTGTTAGAGGAATAGCAGATGCAGCTAAAAACATTTATTACAAGGGAACTAAAAATCCAGTTCCAGTTATCTCTGGAAATGTAAGCTTCTACAACCAATCTGCAGCTGGAAAAGCTATAAGCCCTAGCCCGATTATTGCTTGTATTGGAGTTTTAAAGGATTACAGCAAGGCTATAACAACAAAAATAAAAGAAGAGAATTCAAAATTATTCTTAATAGGCCCAAGAAAAGATGAGCTTGGAGCAAGCATTTACTATGAAATAAACAATGAATTAGGGGCAAATGTCCCAAAAGTTGATTTCGAATTAGAAAGAAATATGATTCATTCTGTTTTAGATTTAATTGACAACAGATTATTATTGAGCTGCCACGATATTTCTGATGGCGGCTTTATGACAACAGTTTCAGAGATGTTATTGGGAGAAGATGGCTCTGGAAATATTGGAGCAAATATTAACATAGATTTCAGCGATTTAAGGACAGATAAAATATTATTCTCAGAAAGCTCTGGCTTTGTCTTTGAAGTCAAAGAAAATAATGTTTCAAAAGTAAAGGAAATAATCAAGAAATACAAGCTTGAGTTGTTTGAGCTGGGAAAAACAACTAAAGAAGATAAATTGATTGTTAATCAAAACCATAAGAAAATAATTGATTTAACAATTAAAGAGCTAGCTAACTCATGGTTAAATGGCTATAAAGATGCGATGAAATGAAATGATAAACAAAACATGTAATAATAAAGATTGCAGAAGGGGGTGGGGAACATTAAAGATGATTTATAGAGAGGTAATAGGTATTCCCCCTATTTCATTATTTAATGTTATTATTGAATTTCAATGATAAATACTCAATATAACATATCAATATAAAAAAATAAAAAAAAAAAAAACTTAAAAAAAATAAAAAAAATGTCAATACCAAAAATAGCAGTTATCTTGTTTCCAGGGACAAATTCCGAGGAAGAAACATATAGGGCTGTAAATGCAGCTGGAATAAAAGCAGAAATTATTAGATGGAATTCTACAAAAGGATTGGAAAATTATGATGGTTATATATTGCCTGGCGGCTGGTCTTATGAAGATAGGATCAGAGCTGGAATTATTGCTTCAAAAGATCCTTTGATGAATATTATAAAAGCACAGGCTAAGCTTGGAAAGCCAGTCTTAGGAATCTGTAATGGAGCTCAAGTTCTTGTTGAAACAGGAATGGTTCCTGCTTTAAAAGATAAGATTGAGATGGCATTAGCAAAAAACAGGTATGGCTATAGATGCATGTGGGTTAATCTTAAGTCTGTTGAAGAAAAGAACAGGACAGCATTCACAAAATTGTTTGATAACGATACAATAATTAAGCTTCCGATTGCCCATGGTGAAGGACGCTTTACAACCACAGACAAAAACTTATTGAAAGAATTAATCTCAAACAAACAGATTATCTTCAGATACTGTACTCCGGATGGAAAAATTGATGAAACTTATCTAACTAATCCAAATGGATCAATGTTTAATATAGCTGGAGTTTGCAACAAAAAAGGAAATGTGATGGCAATGATGCCTCATCCTGAAAGAGCATCCTGGTTCAGGCAGGTTCCATACTTTGAAAACAAGCCTTTTGAGGAAATGGAAAAAACAACATTAGCCCACAAAATATTCCAGTCAATAAAATTATACATAGAGGAAAGATGAAACAAGTTGAATTATTTGTAAAATTGTTAATCCCGGATAATGTAGCTATAACTGCATTACATGCTTTGGAAAGAATGGGCTACAAATCTTTGAAAAAAATAGAAAGAATGGATTATTACAAATTTGAAGTTGAAAAAGACGATGCTAAATTTGCTGAAGAGATAAAAAAAGTCGATATTCTTGTTAATGCTAACAAACACAAAGCTTTTAACAAGCTTGAAGATGAAAAACACGATTTTTTTAAAGTGAATGTTCTTGTCCAGAGCATTGAAGACGACTGCCAGGATTTATTGTCAACTTTAAGGGACAGGCTTCATTTCAAAAACATAAGAAAGATGGAGCAGGGTGTTTTCTGGACCTTGTATTTGGATGTTAAATCGCAGAGAGAAGCAAACAAATTAGCTGAAAAAATCACAAAAGATTTATTAATGAATGAGCATTATCAGAAATATAGGATTTATTAGGGTGATATATTGAAAGTACTAATAATTTTTGGCTCAAAATCAGACTCAAATGTATACAACAAGATAGTTGAAACTCTAAGAAAAAAAAAATATCGACTATGATTTCAGAATATGCTCTGCCCATAAGACCCCTGAATTGTTGGATGAGATATTAAAAAAAGAATATGATCTGATAATAGCAGGAGCTGGATTGTCTGCTGCATTGCCGGGAGTTATAGCATCAAAAGTTATTGCTCATGTTATAGGAATTCCATGCAATGTAGATTTTAATGGATTGGACGCTTTGTTGTCAATAATGCAGATGCCTCCTGGAATACCTGTTTTGTGCACCCCTATTAACGGAGAAAAGTTGATTGACTTGAATTTATTTTTGAAAGTTTATGTCAATGTAAACATTATAGGAGATAAAGAAAACAAAGCTGTAAAAAAATGCACTGAAATATTTGATAGATTTAATATTTCATATGAATTCTCAGAAGAATTAAAGTCGAATAAAGTAAACTTATATTTCTTTGACTTAAACAATTACAAAAAATTAAAGTTTGATACGCAATACATTGTTTTAAATGTTCCTTTGTTGGAAAAAAGCAGTGCAAAAGACTCATTAAAGCTTGTAAAAAAAGTAAATAAAGGATTATGGCTTGGCTTAAACAACGGAAAAAACGCTGCAATCGCAGCAATGCAGCTTTTATTGAAGAAAAACGAGCTAATTCAATTAAGGCAGGAATTCCACGACGAAGTTATTAAAGTAGATAAAGAAATGGGAATTTAATAATAACTACAAAAGGGGGTGGGGAACATTAAAACTGAGATTAAGTCAAATGTGAGGTATTCCCCCTATTTTATTATTTAATGATCATTGGTCAAAAAAAAAAAAAAAATATTAAAATGATAAGCGAAGAAATAATAAAAAAACAATTAAAAAACACCTTGGAAAAAACAGATTTCAAGGGATTAGGCAAAAAATATGAGGGAAAAGTAAGAGATAATTACACAAAAGAAAATAAAAGAATAATTATTGTTACAGACAGGATTTCAGCTTTTGACCGCGTTTTAACTACGATTTCATTTAAAGGCCAAGTCCTTAACCAATTGGCAGCTTTCTGGTTTGATAAAACAAAGCATATTGTTAAGAATCATATGATTGAGGTTCCAGATCCAAACGTCATGGTTAATATTGAAGTAAAGCCTTATCCTGTGGAGTTTGTTGTAAGAGGATATATTACTGGAGTTACTAAAACAAGCGCATGGTATAATTATCAGCATGGTGTTAGGAATTTCTGCGGAAATATACTGCCAGAAGGCTTGAAAAAAGATCAAAAACTGCCAAAGCCAATTTTAACTCCAACAACAAAAGGAGATCTTGGAGCTCATGATGAAAGCATTTCTCCAAAAGAGATTGTTGAAAGAGGCTTAATAAGCAAGAAAGAGATGGATAAATTAGCAGATATCAGCTTTAAACTATATGAATTTGGAGTTAAAGAAGCTGCAAAGCAGGGAATAATATTAGTAGACACAAAGTATGAATTTGGCAATTTAAACGGAGAGATTGTTTTAATGGATGAAATTCATACTCCAGATTCTTCAAGGTTCTGGTTTAAAGACACTTATAATGAATTGTTTAAAAAAGGAGAAGAGCAAAGGAAAATAGACAAGGAATATGTAAGAACATGGCTTTCTGAAAAAGGTTTTCTTGGAGATGGTCCTATCCCAAAAATTCCTGACAATATAAAGATAGAGGCTGCAAAAAGATATATTCAGGCTTATGAGCTGATAACAGGCAATAATTTTGAAGCAAAAAATGAAAATATTATTAAGAGAATAGAAAAAAATATTAAAAAATACCTAGAATGAATCTTTTTAAAATTTTTCTGGAATGCGTATGGCTTATGCTGCCTGCTATAATCTCTAATATAGTGCCAGGTCTGTTTAGGAATACATTGAAATTCCTTGCAAAGCCAGCTGATTTTAATAAATCCTGGAAGGGAAAAAGAATCCTTGGAGACCATAAGACTATAAGAGGATTTGTAGTTGGAGTAATATTTGCGATAATAATCGCTTTTGTCCAGACAAGACTTTATTTTTCAAATATTTTTTTTAAATCAATAAGCCTTGTTGATTATGGAAATATTAATTTTATAGCAGTTGGATTTTTGCTTGGCTTTGGAGCTTTATTAGGAGATTCTGTAAAAAGCTTTTTCAAGAGAAGAAGGAATGTTGATCCAGGAGAAAGATGGATCCCTTATGATGAGATTGACTGGATTCTAGGAAGCCTTATCCTGTTTTCAGTTATATACGTTCCAGACGCCCCACATTTCCTGATAATGATTATATTGTTCCCAATATTCCATATAATCATAAATCATATTGGATTCTATCTTAAGATAAGGGATAAGAAGTGGTAATAGTATTATTTATTAGTAGTAACTTTTATAAAAAAAATCGCAATATTTATAAATAATATAATAATCATAAATCAAAAAAGATTCCATTAGAGGAGTATAAAATGCGAAAGAGAATTTTGATATTAACTGGTGGAGGAGATGTTCCTGGACTAAATAATCTTATTAAATGGAGTACAAAATCTTTATTAGATGAAAGTTTAAGCAAGCCAGGAGAATACGAAGTAATAGGAATCAAACACGGATTCAAAGGATTATTGAGCAAAGATATTGATCGTAATATAATACCCCTTGATGAATCAACAGTAAGAACATGGGATAGGGTTGGTGGAACTAACCTAGGCAGCGGAAGAGATAAGCTTGAAGAAGAGAAAGGACATTTTGATATTATTGAAGACAATTTAGACCTGCTAAAATGTTATGCTGTAGAGGTTGTTGGCGGCAATGATCATATGGGTTACAATGCCTATAAGTTGTATCAAAGAGGCATTAGAGTTGTTGGAGTTCCTAAGACAATTGATGGAGATGTTAAAGGAACAGAAAAAGTTATAGGAATATCAACTGCAATCCAATTTAACGGTGAAATGATAAATAGGCTAAAAACAACAGCTGGTTCTCATAATATGATCTTTTTCTATGAGACAATGGGAAGAAAGGCAGGATGGCTTGCATTAAAGAGTGCGATTGCAGGGCAGACTAGTTTAGTTTTAGTTCCTGAATTTCCTTTTAGATTGGAAGCTTTATGCAGGAGAATCCAAGATAGGAGGAATAACGGTCATAGATATGATATAATCGTAATTTCTGAGGGAGCCAAAATACAAGGATATGAAGAAACAGTTCAGGATGATTCTTTAGATGCTTACGGAAATGTCAAACTTGGCGGAATTTCAGCATTAGTAGCAAATCTTGTAAAAAAAGAGTTAGGTTATGAAACAAGGCATGTTATACCAGGACATTTACAGAGAGGAGGCACACCAAACCAGCAGGATCTTGAATTAAGCATGCAATTTGGCATTGCTGCAGCCCAGCTAATCAAGGAAGGAAATTTTGGAAATTATGTTGTATTTAGGCATGGGCAAACAGGCTACAGACCTCTGGAAGAAAGTCTAAAAGACCCAAAGCTGGTTAGCCTTAAACATTACAGTCCAGAAAGATTAACTTATCAAAGAACTTTAGAGCTTCTAAGGCTTTAATTTTTATCGTTCTCTAAAACTTAACGTTTTCTCTTAAAAAAAGCGAAAGGTTTATAAATAATGAACATTTACCTATTTACATAATGGAGCTTTACAAACTATTTACAAAACGTAATCTGGAAATATTGAATATTCTGATGAAGGAGAATTTGCATATTAGGGATATAGCAGCTAGATTAGGCTGCAGTCCTGCTAAAGTTCATAACACAATACAATTGTTCAAGAAAAACAATTTAATAAATGAGAAAAAGGAGAAAAACAAGATTATAATCTCGTTAAACAAAGACAATAAGGTTTTGAAAGAAATAAATACCTTGATAGGAATTAATGACAATTTTATTCCTGCAGAAGAAGATGAAACAATTGAATTGTTTGACACAATTAACCCGTTAGATTTCAGATACTATGGAAGAAGCAAATCTGTTTTCAATAAACTGCAGCCTTATTTGTCAGAATCAGGAATGATTAACTATATGTTAAAAGTAGAGGCTGCCTTGACAAAAACACTGGCTAAAAAAGGAATATGCTCTAAAAAAATAGCTGATGAAGTTCAGAGTGCATGCAACAGGGTTACAGCAGAGCAGGTTTACAGGGAAGAAGACAGGATAAAGCACAATGTAAGAGCTCTAGCTAACTGCATAAGAAAAAATGTTTCTGATGAAGCAAAACCTTTTGTCCATTTTACAACAACAAGCCATGATATTATATGCACAGCTGATGCTCTAAGATATAAGGAGTTCACCAATAAAGTTCTTATCCCGGAATTAATCAATTTTGAAAATACATTAATAAACCTAGCATTTAGAGAAAAAAATACTCTTCAAATTGGAAGAACCCATGGACAGCATGCAGAGCCTATAACATTCGGCTTTACAATAGCCCAATATGTCTCAAGATTAGGCCATAGGATATTGCAGATAAAGGAAAAAGGTAATGACCTAAGGGGAAAAATAGCAGGAGCTGTTGGAGCTTATAATGCATCTAATTTATTCTTTGATGATCCTGTTAAATTCGAAGAAGAGGTTTTAAAGGAATTAAACCTAAAGCCGTCTCCAATATCAACACAGATTGTAGAGGCAGAATACATTACAGATTATGTCAATTCAGTTATATCTTGCTTTGGGGTTTTAGCTAACTTGGCAGATGATATGAGGCATTTGCAGAGAAGCGAAATAGGAGAGGTTGGAGAATTCTTTGAAGCAAAACAAGTTGGCTCATCTACAATGCCGCAGAAAAGAAATCCTATTAATTTTGAGAATGTAAAATCAATGTGGAAGGCAATGATGCCAAGAATGATTACAGTATATTCAGACCAGATTTCAGAGCATCAGAGAGACCTGACAAACTCAGCTTCATCAAGATTTATCCCAGATATTTTAGCATCTTTATATGTTTCTATAGTAAGGTTAAACAAGATAATGTCCAATTTACAGGTGGATAAATCAAATATGAAGAGAAACTTTGACATGAACAAAGACTTAATAGTTGCAGAGCCATTATACATATTATTAGCAGCACACAACCATCCAGATGCGCATGAGCATGTAAGAGAGCTGACTTTAAAATCACAGTTAAGCAAAAAAACGCTAAAAGAGCTCATTAAAAAGGATCAATCATTAAAAGAATATCTAAAAAAATTCAATAAGAAACAATTAGATATTCTAAATAATCCTGAGAAATATACAGGCATTGCTTCAAAGAAAACAGAGGATATTTGCAGTTTCTGGAAGAAAAACTTAACTTAGAAAAATTTATAAACTAGTTGCTTAAATTTTTGTCTATATGTTTATCACAGCACATATAGCATACCCTACATTGATTTTTATGCTTATTGCAAATCTGTTTAATATAAATTATAGTTCTACACACATCTTGATCCTAATATTTTTCTCTATACTTCCTGACCTGGATAATTTAGTATATGGTATTATAACAAGAAGCAAAAAAAATTTGTATGGTCCGCATAGAAAATGGTTTACTCACTGGCCTATAACATACACTCCATTTTTAGTTTTATTATGCTTTAAGCCAAGCTTGGTTTTAGCGCTTATTTGCTTTGGAATCTATTTTCACTTTTTCCTTGATACTTTTTTATCTGAAGATGGAATGATGTGGCTAGCGCCTTTCTCAAAAAAGTTTTTCATTTTTTCTAAGATAAACCTAAAGGAACGTGGAGGCAACTTCTGGTTTAGGGAATACAGAAAAAAATTAATTTTCAAGGTAGAGGTTTTTTCTTTTGTTTTTTTGATTATAGCTTTATTGAAAATTTTTTAGCTCTTTTGCAAACTCTTTTGCTTTTTTAAAATCTTCTTCATTAGGCCTTCCTTTATGAAATCCGCCGAATAATTTGAAAGGCCCAAAAGAGTCAAATCCAGGGCAGGAAAAATCATTTACAACTGTAAATCCCTTATTCTGCAGCTTTTTTCGCAAAGATTTGTGGTTTTTAACTGAAGGTTTTCCTGCTGTTGAGAATATAAATGCTTTTTTGTTTAATTTTGGAAGTTCGTCTACTAATTTTAGTAAAGACCTATGATGTCTCCAGGCATATATCCCAGAGCCAAATCCAATTAAATCGTATTTTTTCATTTTTTCAATATCTAATTCATTTGGCTTGACTAAATCAGCTTTAAGAACATCAGCAATTACTTTAGCTATTTTTTCTGTATTTCCATGATGTATTGATTGATATATTATCAGGGTTTTCATTAAGCCCGTTTAACCAATCCTTCTAATAATCCTTGTATCTGCCACCTTGGAACATTACATGAGGTAGCATAGGTTCCAGTAGAGATTGTCTGATACACAGAATCGCTTTTTAATAAATGAGTTAAGCAAATATTACTTCCAACAGCCTCTTTAATTGAAGGTTCATCAATATTCCCAAAATAACGCACCGTATCTTTTCCTCCATCATAACTAATAATCAACTCTGTAAGTGGCCAACCATATTGATTTGTGCTTGTTTTTACTCCTTCCAACTTTCCTCTAACAATATCTGGTTTCACCCCATAAGCTTCTGGAAAAATACTCTGAAATGTTTTTTCCAATAACTTCAATCTTTCTATTTCTTCTTTATGCCTTGCTTTGCGTTTTTCGGATAATAAATCATATAAAACAAGTCCTACAAATCCAACGGTCGCAACCCCACCCAGTAATGGAACTATAAGGGGAATTTCTTTTGCTTCCTGCATTTTAAGAGCATTACGTCAAACTAATTTAAATATCTTTCCATCAACTACTTGTTAAATAATTACTATTAAGTTAGAATCAAATCAAGTTTTCCTTCATCTATAGCCTTTTTAATTTCCATAGCTATCCTTTCACCATAACTCATGCTTTCTCCATACAAATAGCCAGAATAAGGTGTAGATATTGTTCCAGGGCTTCCCGGAATTCTCATTGAAACATCAAAAACAACAATCTCTTCCTTGCCTTCTTCAGCTGCAACAGCTCCCTGTAAAGCAAAAGGTCCAATAATACCAGGATTAGCTTCCTTTTTAGTTATTGCAACAAACTTTTCTCCGATTTCAAAAGCTTTCTCTAAAATAGATTCTTTTACAGTAACAGCTATATGTCCTGTTTCAATTAATTTTGGCTTTAAATATTTTAAAACAGCTAATTGCTCTGAAGCAGGCAGCCTTAATAATCCATCTAGATTAGTCTGCCTTCTTGTGTCAGTTCCCATCAGCTCTAACTCATTTGTTAAAGGGCTGTAAAAAAAGTTAAAATTAACCTGAGCTCCAACAATAAATTCCTCGATAACAGCTTTATTCAAAGCCTCTTTTGTGATTATCTTCTTCTTCAGATATTCCTCAGATTTTTCCTTGAACTCATCATAGTTGCTGCAGAAAAAGAAAGCCCGTTCATAGCCTCTTGCAGCCTCAGCAACCTTGACAATAACTAACCTGTCAATTTTTTTAGCATCCTCATATATTTTTGGAATCCTGATTCCAGCTTTTTCCAATAAATAATACTGATTCTTTGGAACATCCCTTTCTTCAAGCTTAAGCATGCTTCTTGTCCCAAATATAGGAACAGAAAAATTATTCTCTATATCCTTAAAATCAAAATAAACCCAGAAATACCTGTTATGGATAAAGATAGTATTTTTTTCCTGCAGTTGCTTTACAACATCTTTCTTTGTAATATCAGAAAACTTATTCAAGATAATAGTTTCATCTATAACTCCTTTATTATCTCTTGTTTTATAATATTTATCATAAGTTTTTTCCCTTCCTTTCTGGCACACAGCCAATGTCTTAAAGCCAAGCTTCTTAGCCCCCCTGCATACATCCAGAGCAGAATGGCCTCCAAGAACTCCAATAGTTATATCTCCTTTATTGTAATTTCCAATTATTTTTTTTATATCTTTTTGGTTTATCATCCTAAAATCTCATTCAGCTTATTTTGTTCTATTGCTAGTTTTATTTCTCTTGCAATCCTTCTTCCTGTGCTCATCGGCTCATTATACTTAAGCCATGTATAAGGTGAGCCATCAATATAAGGATTAGTTCCTGCTACAATTCTTGCAGAAATTTCAAATACATATATCTGCTCTTCTGGAGTAAATATTGTTTCCAGGCAGAAAGGCCCGAACAACCCCCTTGGAACAATTTTTTTTGACTGTTTTACAACTCTTTCTCCCATTGCAAATATTTCCGGCAAAAATGATTCTCTTACAACTAAAGGCATATTGCCAACAATAACATAGCTTGGATCAACATTCTTTAAAGCCATCTGGTCTCTTGCAGAAATCCTTCCAATGCTGTCTACATTGCTCTCATACCTTTTATCAAAGCTCATTAGCTCAATCTCATCTGTCAATGGACTGTAGAAATAATGAATGTAAATTGGAACCCCAATTATATATTCCTGGATTACATATTCCATCCCAGGATGATTTTTTATTTTTTCCTTAAAATCTTCATAGTTTTTTGCCAGAAAATAGCCTTTTCCTCCCCTTGCTCCGTGGAATTTTACAATAACGCTTCTATCAATATCCTTTGGATCCTTGAAAATAATCGGAACCCTTATGTTGCTGTCTTTCATCCATCTTCTCTGCAGATTTCTGTCTGATTCATACTTTAAAATCTTTTTATTGCCAAAATAAGGAACCTTTAGCTTTTCAACAGATTCATGACCCATGTAAGCTATAAAAGAGGCATGAGGAATTATAATTGCATTCTCCTCAATTAATTTTTTCTCTATTTTAGGAAGATCTTTCCAGGAATCAATAGTTATTATTTCATCAGCAACATTAAATGATTTGTATGGCTTAACCCTGTTCTTAAGGCAAATACATATCGTAGAAAATCCTTCGTCCTTCGCTCCTTTCAATATCTGTAAAGCAGAATGGCTTCCAACAGTAGCTATCTTATAATTATTTACCCCCATTTTGTTACATAGAGAGAAAAGTCATATTTAAATGTTTCTATAGGGTTTT
>JAZDMC010000009.1:0-2477 GCA_043801325.1 Candidatus Woesearchaeota archaeon
TATACTCTCTTAAAATAAACAGATACTAAATTCTAACAAATTTACTATAACCCTTAAACTTGCTATAACATTTGCAATCCAGACAGTCCCACACATCACCAAAGAAAATTTTACCAGTTCCTTTTAGATTTTCCATTTTATTATTGACTATAAGTTCAACTTCTCCTGTAAAAACACCATTTTTTTGCTTGAAATGGTTTGCAATAATTTTATCACTTATCCTAATTTTATAATTATCATACAGCTGTTTCTTAAGGCCATATGATTCTAATATATCATTTATCAAATAGGAATCATTCCTGCTTAATATCCTTAAAGTTTTCTCACCATTTCCTAAACACCCCTCTATTTTTGAAAGATTTCTCAACTTTACACACTTAATGCTTTTTTTGACAATAGAATAAGGAACCCCTTCTAAGGTAGATACCATTTTTCTAAATTGTTTTTCACTATCTATTTTTAAAAGTTTATTTAATGTATATAACATAAAGCTTTCATAGATTTCATAACTCTTTTTTTTGTCCTTCTGATATTCCCTAGCATTTAGTAGTATTTTCCAAAGTGTATGATTTTTGATTAATGTGCCATCAAAGTCAATAAGAGCATCTACCCTTTCGTCAATTGCCATCTTAATTATTTGAAATATGTATCAAGCCTGTTCTGGTCAAAGCTATTAATTAAATCATCTTTTTCAAAGCCCAAAACCTCAAATATCTTTTCAACAGAAGGTATTATCTGATTGTTTATATAATAATCCGAGTCATAACCATCTTTGCTTATCTCTTCTGGAAGTTTAGCCCTATCTCTTATTTTTTCTTTGTGTTTCCCCTTTGTTATCACATACTTTATAAGCGAGCCAGGGCCAACAGGAATTCCCCTGTCAATCATCCTTTGGGCTACTGCAACATGAGGCCCAATTGAATCATATTCACTTATTGCTTTTTGCAGTTGAGTGTGTATAACAACCTTCTCAATAGGAATCTTTTTTTCTCTAAGATTTATAATAACTTCTTTTACATAATTGAATGCCTTTTCTGGATTTCCCTCTTTTAAAATTATATTTAAAACCTCTCTCTGTGTCTCCTTTGCAATAAATGACCAGTTTCTCCTTATTGTTTCAAAACCCTTAATTATTATATGGTTATCTTCTGACAGTAGGGCATATTTTTTCTTTGCACCATACGCGCCCTCTTTTGCTGATACAAAAATCCCCCTTGGATAAAATCCTTCATATTCAATTTCCATCAGCCCTGGGAGATGGACATTAATTGATTCAATAAATTTCTTTGTATCATCCATTGTTCTTTTATCTAATATTAAAAATATAGAATCTGTGTCAGAATACAATACCTTGAAGCCGGCATTTTTTGCGTCTTCAATAACTTTTTGTATGTAATACCTTCCGTAAGCTGTTATGCTCCTTGCACATTCTATTGAGTACCAGCGAGCTCCAAAAAAACCCATATAACCATACATCGAGTTTCCAATTGTTTTTAGTGCATACTGCCTTGCATTAAACAGCTTGAGTTTTTTATTGTCAACACTCTTCATAATCTCCTTGATTCTCATCCTTCTTGTTATAATTCCCTCCAACACTGTTGAGATAAATCCTTTTTTCTTTGAGCAAAACCAGTATTTATCAAACTCTGGGACATGTTTTTCATCCTCACAGCATTTGCAGTTAAGTGTGTCTGGAGAGACATTATGAGAGGTTATTATGCTTGGATATAGGCTCCTGAAATCAAAGATTATTATATCTTTATACAATCCAGGTGTAGGCTTGAAAACAAAAGCTCCAGTGTATGTTTGCTCCCTTCTTTTTTTTATTTCATCATGTGTTGGCTTATTTAGAACAATCTCATTAAGGTTTTTTGCCTGCTTTATCAAATACCATTCATCTAATTGTGAGAAACTCATCCTGCTTACACCAGCTATTGGAAGCCCAATTATCTTAACAAGTTCAATAATATTAGGCAAGATTTCCTTGCAGAGCATGAATGTTAATTTTGAATCCTGTAGGTTATAGTCACAGAACTCTTCAAGCTTTTGTGGTTTGTTATCCCATACATAAGCGAGATCCTCAAGATTTACATCACTTTTTTTCTCACCCAATATTTCTTCTGCAACAGAACCCAATGAATAGCTATCTGTTTCAAATGTTATGCTCATAATTCTTTTTATAAATCTGAATATATCCAAATGAACAATGCCTATAATTTTTGAGGTTGTAATTCCTTTCTTGCTAACTGTTATTGAGCTATAATCAAGGCCAATGTCAAGATTTACCTTATATTTTCTTGCTCTTGTTTCAATATATGGAAAATCAAAGCCATCAGAAAAATAACCCGTTATAATGTCTGGCTTGTAAGATTCTATTACTTCCTTAAATCTGTTTAACAGCTCTAGCTCGCTGCCAACAAATTCTATATAACTTTTTTTTGTCTTAAATTTTTTCCATGTGATTACCTTCCTTAGAT
>JAZDMC010000035.1:0-13285 GCA_043801325.1 Candidatus Woesearchaeota archaeon
AGGGGGCATAAAGCCCCATGTCGCGGTCTTAATGTTTTACATGATAACCGCGGTGCATGACTTTAGGTCATGCAACCTTTGGTCAAACTTTGTAAAAGTTTGTGGGACTTCCCCATTGTCAGCTTTAATGATTAATACAAAGTGCTCGCAAATTGATGCTAACCTCCATTTTCAATTCAGCTAATCTAGAAATAAAGCTTTAGTGCTTCTTCTTCCATAAAATGGAGTTTTTTAGCTGGGACAATTAAGCAATGCATTCCTCCCTTAAAGAGATATTGAAGCAGTTCTTTTGCTTTTCCAGCTCTGATTATCTGATCTAAAGAACCTAGTTTAGCGCAACCAATGCATAAGGTGTTGTCTGTGAAGATTTTTTCTCCTCTTTTGAGTTCTACTTTTAGCATGTATCTTATTGCATCTGTTACAGATAAGCTGTCATTTGAGTTTTCCTTTATGTCAAGCAGGAATAATGTATGCAGGTTGTTTTTTTGGTTTATGGCTAAAACATCATATGGTGTTTCTATATTTTGGTTTTCTATTGGAATGCTTGTAATTTTGCCAAATTTATATAATTGCATGCCAGTAACTCCTATTGCTGTTAAAACAGAAGCATTATGTACAATTCTTGTTTTTATTCCTGCTTTTTTGGATCTTAGGTATAAGTCCATATGAGTTGTAGCTGAAAACACATCACCAACCACTAAGAAAGCAACTTCTTGTGTTTTTGCTTGCTGCAAAATGGTTTTTTCAGCATCTATTTCTACAAGCTTGCGGTCTGCTAGAATTATCTTTTTGTCATAGAGCTTTTCAAGATAGTTTATATTGCAATTGAGCTTTGCAGTATAGTTTTCTAAATAAACAAAATCTGCTTTTTTTATTAGCTCAAGGCCTTTTATGCTGATGTCTTTTTCATCATTCAGGCCTATGCCAATGAAATAAAGGGTCATAGGAACTAGGTAGTGGGGTGTTGTTTAAAATATTAATCTTTGATATTAATCTTGAACTTATTACAACAATATACTAAAACCTATATTTTCCACTCTAGAAATGTTTAAATATTACTTTATGAATATAGATATAAATAAAGAAAAACCATTTTGAGTTTTTTTGGCGAAAAACTCAGCTAAACTGCTTTTTTTGGCGAAAAAGCGTGTTTATTTTGGCGTATTTTCAATATAAAACGATTCTTAAGTATTTGAAGCTGTATAAAAGCTATTTATTGGCGTAAACAACTTTTTTCTTCAAGATGGAATATACTTAAGTCCAATATAAATATTTTGGTACTCTAGTATTTAGGTTGGAAAGTATGTTTTAAAAAACCACAAGAATCGAGGGGTGAAAAAATGGACTTTTTTGTTGAAAACGCAATAAAAGCTAGTGAAGAGAATAAATTTGAAGGTATATCTGTAGGACAAGCAAAAATAAGAGTTATAGGTGTAGGAGGAGCAGGTAATAATATGGTTGGGTGGCTCTACAATAAAGGTGTTAAGGGAGCTGAAATAATAGCCTGCAACACAGACCAGCAGCATTTGAATATTATAAATGCAGACAGAAAATTTCTGCTGGGTAAGGGTGTAACAAGAGGCTTAGGCTGTGGAGGATTCCCTGAAAAAGGCGCTGAAAGTGCAAAAGAAAGCTTGCAGGAAATAAAAGAATGCCTAAAGGAATCTGATATGGTTTTTGTATGCGCAGGCATGGGTGGCGGCACAGGAACTGGTGGAGCACCTATAGTTGCCCAGGTTGCTAAAGATACTAATGCTATAGTTATTGGAACTGTTACCATGCCATTTAAGATTGAAAGAGCAAGAGTAGATAAAGCAGAATTTGGGTTACAGCAGCTAAGGGAAGTTTCTGATACTGTGATAGTAATTGACAATAACAGATTAGTAAGCATTGCTGGAAACTTGCCTATACAACAAGCATTTGCAGTAGCAAATGAGCTTATAGCAACAATGATAAAAGGCATTGTAGAAACAATAGCAGTACCAAGTTTAGTTAACCTGGATTACGCAGATGTAAGAGCAATAATGAAGAATGGCGGTGTTGCTGCTATTGGTGTGGGTGCTTCGGACACAACCAATAGAGTAGATGAAGCTGTAAAAGGCGCTTTGCAGAATCCTTTGTTGGATATCAATTATAAAGGGGCTACAGGAGCTCTGCTTCATATTATAGGCGGCCCTGATATGACTCTAGATGAGATAAGCAAGATAGGGGAACTAGTTACAGAAAACCTTGACCCGGATGCAAATGTAATCTGGGGAGCGCGCGTAACAGATGATATGAAAGGAAAGATTACTGTGATGACGATTATAACTGGAGTAAAGAGCCCATGGATTTTAGGCAAACGAAATGTACTTGAGCCAAGTCCGGAGGTTCAACAGATTAGTGAAGAACTGGGCATAGAAATATTAGAAGAATAGAATAATGATCACCCTTTAGTCTTTGTGGTGACACCTCGCAAGAGGTGTGTTTTTCTATGCCTTCATCTCTGAAAAACCACCCCCAACGTTTTAAAGTATGAAGGCATTTGGTCCCTCGTAAGAGGGATTTTATTTTTTTTAAATAGATAAGAATTAGAAAACTATTTCTTCCTTAACTTCTTCTCTACATGCTCTCTAATCTTTTTTCCTGTTTTTTTGGCTAACTTTTTGCTTTCATCAACAATCCTTGCATTGTATGCAGACCACCAGCCAATATGGGTTTTTGGCGCTTCTACGCGACCCCACCATTTTTCAAAAAACATCATGTGCTCAATTCTGTATTTTGGCGGTGGTTCTGGAGTTTCATCAGCATATCCTATTGTTATGATTCCCTGCACTGATTTTTCCTCTGGGAGGTTAAGAATCCTCCAAATATCGTCTTCATCAAAGGCGCCTACCCAGCATGAGCCTAGGCCTAAGCTATGAGCTGTAAGCAGCATGTTTTCCATTGCTGCTGCGCATCCTTGTATTGTGTATAGCCTTGCTCCGCGAGTTCCATAATGCCTTTCAGCCTTTTCAGGCTCAGCAATTACAACAATTATAACAGGCGCTGTCTCTATCCATTCCTGCTGAAAGCATGCTTTTGCAATAGATTTTCTTTTTGCATCGCTTTTAACTACAATAAACTTCCAATTTTGCAAGTTGCCAGCAGAAGGAGCGTACTTTCCAGCTTGCATTATAGTAACTATATTGTCCCAAGGAACCTGCTTGTCCTTGTATTTTCTGATGCTCCTTCTTGTCCTAACTGCGTCAAAAACTTCCATAAGTGTATTCTTTAGTTAATTGTTAATAAATTTTGTTATTTTTTAACTTTCCTTTAAAATTGATCTTATGATTTCATAAACTTCTGGGTATTTATCGATATCGCGGATTTGTATGTGCAATAATCCTTGGAGTCCAGTACATGTTCCATTTATGTAATAATTTTCAGCATACTCTAACTCTTGATTTTTCTTAGTCACAATTCCGTCTCCTGTTTCATTTCCCATTTTGCACCCGATACCTACTATGTTGTAAATTTTGACATTTTTTGGAATTTTTGATGGATCATTGAGTTTTTTTATGAAAATACTGTCTTCAGACATATCTTTACATTCTTTATTCTCTCCAAGCACAGGGCAGTAACTATCTACTTTTCCAGAAATGCCTTTATTGGGGGTAGTTGTCATGATGAGTTTATCAACAGACTCATCGCCAAAAATTTGTATGTAGCTTCTTGCAACTAGACCTCCCATGCTGTGGGTTATGATATTGACTTTATCCTTCCCTGTTCTGAATTTAAGCAAATCAATAAGCTCTCTTAGCCTTAGTGCATAGGTTTCTATGTTCTCGCTTTTCTGCGTGGCTATTGCATAGCTGCCTAGGTTGTAATAGCTTACCAAATAGTAGCTGCCTTTAACTGAAATTGGCTTTGAGGACATTCCCCATTCGTTCTGCTTTATTTCCGAATAGTCTGAAATTGGAGTTATTGTGCCTGCAATTATATATCCGTCTTCTTGTAGTTCTGATTGTATTTTGTTAAATGCATCGAGAGAAAAATCTGGGTTGTTATCTTTAGTTAATGAATGTCCGTGCAAAAATAATACTGGGTAAAGCGAGGGATCATGCTTACATTCGTCTTCAGTGCAACATCGCTTGCATACCCCTAAAATGCAACATATTGGGTAATTTTCAGTTAGCTTTATGTTGATTCTTGAAGTAAAGTTAGCTGGTATTGCTTCGCTGATTTTATCAATCTGGGTTTTATTTCCATAATATTCTAAAAGATTAAATGTACCTTTTGTTTTGCAATAACTGTTTATGTATTCTTCAGAGCTATCAGATAAATTAAGCTGTATTAATGACAAGATTTCATTTTCTGAAAAAGTTCCATAATCTATTTCTTCGGAAATATCAGCTGTTTTGCTGATGTTAATAAGTATGTTTAATGATTCAGTTGTTTGGTTGTTTGGAGCAATATTTTTAATTTCATTGAAGATATTTTTCTTTGCAAGGGATATTTTTCCAGTTTTTGCATTTTCCACGATGTTTTGCACTTCATTTAGATTGTAGTTTTTTATCAATTGCTCTGATTTATTGTTCTCTGTATCATAATTTTCTTTTATTGATTCAAAAGACAAGCACAGATTATTTATTTCGGCATTATCTATATTGAATGATTTGGCTATTACTGAAGAGAAATTGGTTTTAAAGGGGCATATACCTTTAATATCGCAAAGAATACTTTTTTCAAAAGCATTGTAGTAAGAGCCCGTTATGTAGGAATACATAAAATTTTTCTCTGAGTCTTTTTCAAAGTTTTCAAATTCTGTTTTTATATCCTTGATTTCATTTTCAATGGAAGGATAATCTGGAAAAATATTTTCCTGCATGCTGGATTTCATTTCCATTATTTCGCTGAGAAGCTGCTTATGCTTATTTAAGAGCTCAAGATCATCCCTATTCAAAAACAAAAGAGTTTCATTTTTATTTCTTAAATCATTATCAATTGTATTGAGCTCTTCAATTATTTTATTGTGGTTTTCAAGAATATTGCTTATTTTTGAGTTTAGTTCTGATATTTTTTGTTTTACGTCTGAAATTCTTGAATCATAACTCCTGTTGAAAAGCTCTGAAAGCAGCAGATAGTCCTGTTCTGACCATATTCTTTCGAGATTTTTGAATTCCAGCACAATGGCGTTGTAATCATGGTTTAGGATTTCCTTTTCATCATCAATTTCATTTAAGTTTGCATTAAATCCCAATTCAAAAAATCTATTGTTTAATTCCTGTACTTTTACATCGATGACATACAGCTCATTTACCAGTTTTGTGATGTTATTTTTTAGTGCGTCTTTTAACAACTGTTCAGATTCAGAAATATCATAATTTAATGTTACAAAAGCAGACCTTTCCCTTTTATTTTCGTTAGTGAGGCAGGGCCATGTCCGTATGTTGTTGCATTGCACTTCAAAACTGTATATTTTCTGGCCACTGCCCATTCTGTCCACTGATAATTGAAATTCCTTGTCAAAGCCCTTACCTATTCCTTTGCTTGTAAAGGATCCCTTACCTATAGAAGTGTTTGTTGATATGTCATTAAATTCATAGCTGCAATAAGCATTACAGAAAAAGCTATTTTCTATATTTACACTAAAGGTTATATTCGGCTTTTCTTCATAGTGTATTGATAAGGACTTTTCTTGCGGCTCAAGAGTTAAAATCAAGTCATCTGTTATGAGGAAATAGATATTAAGCCATATTCTATATACTGCAAACGCCAAAAGGAGTACTGCAATTATTGATATGGCTATGATTAATCTCTTATTTTTTCTAACGAAGCTTATGTTCCTTTTAGTTGGTTTTTCTTTATTTTTCGCTGTTTTTTTGTTTTTTATTTTGCGCTTTGGCATTTCGATAAGGCTTTGAGTTTTCTCAATTTATAAGAGTTTCTCTATTGGGGCATGGCATCGACATATTTTTAAAGTTCTTAATATTTTATATTTGATATGCAATATTCAAAGCTTGTAGAAGTATATGAAAATCTTGAGGCTACAACAAAAAGGCTTGAAAGCACACATATTATTTCAGAGTTTCTTAAAGATGTTAGTATAGATGATTTAGGAACAATAATTCTATTGCTTGAAGGACGTATATTTCCGAGGTGGGATGAAAGGGAGATTGGCATAGCTTCAAAAACAATACTTAAAGCTATTGGTGTTGCAACAGGAGAGCCAAAAGAAAGGATAAATTCAGAATGGAAGAAAACCGGAGATTTAGGAACAGTCTCTTATAATTTAGTTAAGAAGAAGAAGCAGCATACACTGGGCTCTTATGAGCTTACTGTAAAAAAAGTTCTCAAAAACCTAAGGAATCTTGCTACAATAGAGGGCCTAGGCTCTGTTGATAAAAAAATACAGCTAATAGCAGAACTTTTAACATCTGCAAAGCCCAGCGAAGCAAAATATATTGTAAGGACAATTCTTAATGACATGCGTATAGGTGTTGGTGAAGGAAGCATTAGGGATGCCATTGTATGGGTATTTTTTGGCAAGGAGCTTAAGGTAAAATACAATAAGGAGGAGAACAATATTGAGCTTGAGGATAGGGGAAAATATAATGAATATGCTGGAGCTGTACAAAGGGCTTATGATATTACAAATGATTTTGCTCCAGTTGCAGAAGCAGCAAAAAAATATGGCCTTAAAGGACTTGAAGAATTAGAAATGAGCATCGGAGTTCCTTTAAAGGTTATGCTTGCATTAAAAGTTGATGATATTGATGAAGGATTTGAGAGGTGCGGAAAGCCAGCAGAATTTGAGTTTAAGTATGATGGTATGAGAATGCAGATACATAAGGATAATGATAATATTAAAATATTCACAAGAAGACTGGAGAATGTTACCGAGCAGTTTCCTGAAGTTGTAGATTGTGTAAAAAAATATGTTAATGAAAAAAGAGTTATTCTTGATTCTGAGGCAGTAGGCTACAGCAAAAAAACTGAAAAATATCTTCCTTTTCAAAGTATCTCTCAGAGAATAAAAAGAAAATATGACATCAAAAGGATGTCAGAAGAATTTCCTGTCGAGGTGAATGTTTTTGATGTGATAAACTACAAAGGCAAAAGCGTCATCAGCAAGCCCTTTGAAGAAAGAAAAAAAATAATTAATGATATAATTAAAAATGTTCCGAAAAAAATTAATGTTGCAAAAAGCATCATAACCGGGGATAAAAAAGAAGTTGAGAAATTTTACAAAGACGCTATTGACTCAGGAAATGAGGGCTTAATGATTAAAAAGCTTGATGCGCCTTATAAGCCTGGAGCAAGAGTTGGATTTATGGTTAAGCTAAAAGAAACAAAAGAAAATCTAGACCTGGTTGTTGTAAAGGCAGAATGGGGAGAAGGCAAACGCTCAAAATGGCTGAGCAGCTATACCCTTGCATGCAGAGATAAACATGATTTCCTTGAAATTGGAAAGGCGAGCACAGGCCTTAAGGAAAAAAGAGAAGAAGGATTGAGCTTTGCAGAGATGACAGATTTGCTTAAGCCATTAATAAAGAAGGAAGAAGGTAAAGAGGTTACACTTAAACCAAAAATTGTAATAGAAATTGCATATGAAGAGATACAAAAAAGCCCTACATATGGCAGCGGTTATGCGCTTAGATTTCCCCGCGTTATACAGTTAAGACAAGACAGAAATCCAGAGGATATATCTACCCTTAAGATGGTAGAAAATTTCTACAATAAACAAAAAAAATAAATTATTTTTTCTTAGTTGCTCTGAGTCTGTTTAATTCAAAATCTCCTGCTAACAATCCAGCGCCAACCAGAACAATAATTATTGTCCAGCCGCTTGTATTGCCTATGTAATTAACACCTAGGTCCCTAAGAAAAAACAACGCTCCTACCGCTAAAATAACCAAGCCAGTAAGCTTAAATGCTAATTCTGTTGCCAATATAATCACCTCTTTAAGTACTACCCTTTTTAATAATAGTATTTAAATCTTTTTGTTGTTTTACTGTTTATTCCAAATTTCAAAACCAGCGAAAACCAACAGACTGTAATGATTCGGTTGCTCAGAAATTCCTTTGAATTTCTGGCACCACGCAAGGTGGTTTCTGGGTATTTGAAAATCTTTGATTTTCAAAACCTTTATATACCATCAAAGAAATACAAAGTTTGTATTATGGCTAAAAAAACAAGGAAAGATGAAAAGAAAAATCCTGTAGGGAGTGTAAAAGAAAACCCTGCTGCTCCACAAGAAAAAGCAGTTTTGGAAAAGCTACCTAAAGATGTTCAGGAAAAACTAAAGACTATAAAGACAAAACTGGATAAATTCCAGAAAAAGATATTGGATAAATTTGATAAATATGTTGCAGGAATTGCCTTATTGCCCCCTCCAAAGCCTGAAAATGAAAAAGAGGAAGTGGATAAAGATAAAATAAATGTTCTTGTTCTAGTAGATGATTCTGACAGCAGAAAGATGTCCAAGTATGAATTAAAAGAAAAATTAAGCGCTATAATGAAGAATAACGCTCAGGAAATTGACAAGAATTTGGTACCACAAGTTGTTATTTTGTCTGAGCTCTGGCAGAACTGTTATGACGGCAAATATGAACTGCTACAATTGATTGCTTTATCCGCTTCAATTTTTGATCGGGGCATGCTAGCTGCAATTAAAATAGCTGAAGTCCATAAGACTATGGTTCTCAAGAAGTTTGAAAAATACATTGTAAGCTATGTTCTTGCAGGAAGCTTAGTGCAGGGCAAAGCAACACCGACATCTGATATTGATGTATGGATTGTTATAGACGATACAGATGTCAAAAAGATGACTCGCGCAGAATTAAAAGATAAATTAAGGGCCATTATAATTGGGATGGGCATTGAAGCAGGCGAGCTTACAGGAATAAAAAACAAGATTAACATTCAGGTCTATATTTTGACAGATTTCTGGGATAGCTTAAGGGAAGCTAATCCTATAATATTTACTTTGCTTAGGGATGGAGTTCCATTCTATGACAGAGGTATTTTCATGGCATGGAAGCAGCTGCTTAAGATGGGCAAGATAAAGCCAAGTGCAGAAGCAATTGACATGTTCATGGGGTCTGGAGAACAGATGCTAAAAAGAGTGGAATTAAAGCTTAAAGATATAGGTATGGAAGATATCTATTATGCAATTCTAACTCCAAGCCAGGCAGCATTGATGCTACACGGCATTCCGCCACCGGCTCCAAAAGAAACTGCTACCCTTATGAGAGAAATTTTTGTGCAAAAAGAAAAACTGCTGGAAGACAAGTTTGTAAAGACCCTGGAAAAAGTCATTGATGTAAGAAAATCAATTGAGCATGGAGAAAAGAAAGAGATTACTGGGAAAGAAATTGATGATCTGTTAAGTGAAAGTGATAAGTACCTCAAAAGGATAAAAAGACTGTTTACGCAGATAGAGAGGATAAAAGAAGAAGAGGATATGGTAAAAGTTTATGAAACAATAGTTACTATAATAAGGGATGTTTTGCGTATGGAAGGTATTGAAAAAGTAGCAGATGAGGAAGTTGTAAAAGTATTTGAGGATGAGTTGATAAGCCAGGGAAAAATACCTGCAAAGTTTTTACGAATTTTAAATGAGATAATTAAGGCTAAAAAAGATTATGATGAAAAAAAACTTACAAAAGTAGAAGTGGAGAGAGTAAAAAAGGATTCCAATGAATTTATAAAATTTTTAGTTGAATATTTACAAAGGAAAAGGGGAAGGGAGATAGAAAGGGCAAAGATAAGGGTAAAACATGGAAATAAGTATGGGGAAGTTATTTTACTGGGTGATGTGGCTTTTATAATCCATGATATAGACCATGAGGAAAAAGAAATAAGCAAGGCAAAGATAAAAGATGATGGCAGCTTAGGCACTACACAAAAAAGCTCTTTAGCAGAGCTTGAAAAAGCATTGACTAATGTTGAGATACCTCCAAAAGTTTTTATTAAAGAGCCGATATTTGAGGATTTGAAGAATTTTTTTGGCAAAGATGTTGAGATTTTGGTGAATTATTAATAGCAAACTTTATAAATAAAACTTAGTTTCTAACTCTTAAAGCCCGAGTTCATATTTTTGGAGCGCTTTTAGGGTTGCTTTAAGTGCTATATTCTCGGTGTTATTTGTTTAAGATGACAGAACAGAAAGCTGAAAATAAGGAGAAGGATAATTTCAGGTATTTTGTTAGAATTGTGAATACAGACCTTGATGGAAATAAAAGCATAGGCAATGCTTTAAGAAAAATCAAAGGTGTAAGTTTTATGTTCTCTAATATGGTATGCAATATTGCTGGAATAGATAAAACAGCCAAGACCGGTTATTTGAATGACGAGCAGGTCAATAAGCTAGATGAGGTTTTAACCAATCCACTAAAGCATAATGCTCCTAACTGGATGCTCAACAGGAGAAAAAGCTATGAAGATGGAAAAGATTATCACGCAGTCACAGGAGATTTGAACTTTGCAAATGAAAATGATATCAAAAGGATGAAAAAAATCAGATCCTACAGAGGAGTAAGGCATGGCCAAGGTTTACCAGTAAGAGGCCAAAGAACAAAATCAAATTTCAGGAAAAATAAGGGAAAATCATCATTAGGTGTAATCAGGAAAAAAGAAGCACCTAAGCCAGGAAAGGTTTAAACAAAAAAATTTGTTAATAAAATCCAATAAATAAAAAATAATTCAATTAAAATAATTATAACCTAATAATTAAAAATAAATCAAAATGGGCAGTCCAAAAAAACAAAGAAAGAAATTTTCAAAGCCGTCACATCCATGGCAAAAGGAAAGGATTTTGGCAGAGAAAGAGCTTTTGAAAGAGTACGGTCTTAAAAGGAAATATGAAATATGGAAAATGAGTTCTATTCTGAAAAATTTTACTTCACAAGCAAAAAACCTTATTACTATTAAAAATCCGCAGGTAGAGAAAGAAAGAAAACAACTTTTAACTAAGCTTTCTTCACTTGGTTTGGTGGGAAAGAGTGCAAAGATAGAGGATGTATTGTCCTTAACGCTAAAAGATATTATGGAAAGAAGGCTGCAAACTTTGGTTTACAGAAAACACATGGCAAATAATATCAAGCAGGCAAGGCAGTTTATTGTTCATGCGCATATTTCTTTAGGAGATAAAAAAATTACCGTACCATCGTACATTGTTCTATTAGATGAAGAAGCAAGCATACAATTTTCCCAAGGTTCTGTTCTTGCTAACTCAGAGCATCCAAGCAGAGTAAAAGAAGATAAAAAGAAGCCAAAAAAGAAGGAAGAAAGTAATAAAAAAGAAGAAAAGGAAGGTACAAAAGAAAAACCTAAGGAAAAAGAAGCAGTAAATAAATTAGGAGATAAAGAAACAAAACCTGAAAAAAAGAAAACTCCTAAAGAAGAAAAAGTTCCGAGCACTCACGATTTAAAAAAACGGAAAGAGAAAAAAGATACCAAAAAAGAATCAGAGGCTAAAAAAGAATAAAAATGGCAAATGAAAGATGGGGAATTGCACATATTTATGCATCATATAACAATACTATCATCCATATAACAGATATTACAGGCACAGAGACAATAAGCAAGGCATCTGGAGGTATGGTTGTTAAGAGTGACAGGATGGAGAGCTCTCCAACTGCGGCAATGATTGCTGCAAAGAGGGCTGCTGAAGGCGCTAGAGAAAAAGGAATAAATGCAATTCATGTCAAGATAAGAGCTCCTGGAGGGCATAATGACTCTACAGGCCCAGGTCCAGGCGCACAAGCTGCTATACGAGCATTATCAAGAATGGGGTTGAAAATAGGTTTGATTGAAGATGTCACTCCCTTGCCTCATGATGGCTGTAGAAAGAAAGGCGGCAGGCGTGGCAGACGAGTTTAAAAGTTTTGGGGGCAACAAAAATGGAAATAAGGGTTTTATCAAACGACAAGGATGAAGGGAAGGTTTCATTTATCATTAAAGATACGACACCTGTTTTTGCAAATACATTAAGGAGGATCATGATAGAAGAAGTTCCTACGATGGCTATAGAAGAAATAGAGTTCAGAAAAAACAATTCAATTTTGTATGATGAGATGGTAGCCCACAGGATTGGGTTAATACCGTTAAAGACAGACTTAAAATCATATAATTTGCCTGAGGAATGCAAATGTAAGGGTGAGGGATGCGCAAGATGTCAGCTTAAACTTACCTTGAAAGCAACAAAAGGATCTGGAATGGTTTATGCTTCTGAGCTTAAAAGCAAAGACCCGGCAATAAAGCCTGTTTATCCAAAGATGCCTATTGTAAATTTGCTGAAAGGCCAGTCTTTGGAATTAGAAGCTACTGCTGTTTTAGGAAAAGGCAAAGAGCATGCAAAATGGAGTCCTTGTCTTGCTTATTACAAGCACAAGCCCATCATAGAGATAGGAAATGTAAAAAATCCTGAAGAAATTGTGGAAAAAACCCACGGGAATATTTTTGAAATAAAGAATGGGAAGCTAGAAGTTATTAAAGATAATTTGTTTAAGTACGATCTTGCAGGCATTGTAGAGGAAGTGTCAAATGGCGAAGTCAATGTCAAGTATGATAATGATATTATCTTTTATATAGAATCATGGGGACAGTTAAGCTGCAAAGAGATTTTAAATCAGGCTTTGGAAATTTTTGATGAAAAATTTGATGAGTTTAATGAAGAGGTAAAGAAGCTCAAGTAGCTATCTTCGCATTTATAACTGCGGGGGTGGCAGAGTGGCCAAATGCGCTACCTTGAGGACATTGTCAAAGGGGTAGTCCCTTAGTGGGTGCGCGTGTTCGAATCACGTCCCCCGCACTCAAAATCAAAGATTAACATGAGAACCGGACCAACCAACATAAACCTGAAGAGCCTGATATGCGATCTCAAGAAGAAGGCCTATGCAGAGAACTCACCGCTACTTGCAAGAATAGCAGAGGACCTTGAAAAGTCAACAAGGCAGAGAAGGGCTGTTAACCTTTCCAAGATAAGCAGGTATGCCAAGAAGGGAGAGCTGATTGTAGTCCCTGGAAAAGTGCTGGCGGCAGGAGAGCTGAACCAAAGTATAACAATAGCTGCCTGGAAGTTTTCTGAACAGGCCCTTGACAAGATATCAAAGGCAAACGCCAAGGCAATAACAATCAACGAGCTCATGAAGAACGGGATAAAAAACACCACAGTGAGGATAATAGGCTAAAAGATAAAGTGATAAAAAATGGCCATAATTGACGCAACAAACCTGATCCTTGGAAGGCTCGCCACACAGGCAGCCAAGCAGGCACTCAAAGGGGAGGAAGTGACAGTTGTGAACTGCGAAAAAGCAG
>JAZDMC010000040.1:0-11255 GCA_043801325.1 Candidatus Woesearchaeota archaeon
GAAATCAAAAATTTTGAGGTTTGCCGTTGCAAACAGCTTGTGACCCGAGTTCGATTCTCGGTAGGGGCGTGTTTTTTAAAGGAAATGTTTTTATAGAGTTATGTATAGGATAGGTATTTAGAGATGGTTTATATGAAAAAATGGTTAATAAAAGCTTTGATTTTTAGTCTGCTATTATTCCTATTTGAATTCTTTGTAATGGGAGGAGAACTAATTATATTAGTAATAGTTGCTCTTATTTTTGGTTTTGGTGCAAGTTTTCTAACAGACTTTATTTCATCAAAAGTTATTCGTTCTTCTCCAGTTAAAGAAATGATGGCAATCACAACCAACAAAACCTTTCTTATTATTGCCGCCATACTAATTGTAATTATCTTTTTCTTAGCCTTAATTCAATTGATAAGATATTAAATGAATAAGAAAAAGAAGAAGGGAGTGATAAATAAAAAACCTATACAATAGCTTACCAATACCAGCAAAGATTACAATAACAATTATAGGACTAGCTTTAATTACAACTTTGTTGTGGGAATATTTTAAGCAAAGTTTTTTATAGGATTTTATATAAATGGGTACAATAAAGGGTATTTTTATGAAGAAGATAGTAATCGTATTGTTATTTGCCATATTTCTTTTTGGATGTAGCCGTAGTGAAAGCAATGTTCCAGTTGGTTGTAGTTGGCCAATTTATTCAACAACCTGTGCGGATTTCGAAGCAACACCCACCGAAGTGGAGGTAGAACTTTTAATAGGTGATGATTGGACCAACCCGTTAGTCTATCTTGGTGAGAGCAATACGAAAGTATTTTGTGAACCAAATGACTTAAAAACAACATCTTCAGCAAATAAATGGTTTATTTGTAAAGGTGATTTTTCCATTGGACCCTTGATTACACCAATAACACTAACATATATTGATAAAGATGGGGAAGAACATTCCTATACTGGAGAACTTCGAGTAAGAGTATCCGAAGAATAATTGAAGCAAACTTTCCATAAACTTCTATCCATAAAGATTCCCTAAAAGCATACTTTTTCTACAATTCTCGGTAGGGGCGTGTTTTTTAAAGCAAAGATTTAAATATCAACTTCTAAAAAAATTTAGACAATGGAAGGTGGTAATTAATGATACAGCTTACTGAACAAGAAAAGCAATTATTTAATGAAGGAAAACTTGACCCGTCAAACATAGAAGAATATAGAAAATCACATCCAATTAAATCAGTTGATTTAAATGAAGTTGAAAAAGTTAAAGACGAGCTTCGTCAGGTAAATGAACTTTACAAGGAGTCCATACAAAAAAATAAAGATCTCTATCAAGAGCTTGTTGAGAATCGTAAAAGAAAAGAAGAATTTCGCAATAAGATAACCGAATTAAGGCTTAAAAAGAAAAAAATTCTTGGACTAATAGAATAGTTTGCTTTAAAATTTTTATTTACTTTTTCTTATGTTCTTTATTATATTCCATACAATAATAATCTTTATATATTAGTATAGAAAACCCTATACTAACCATTTCTCTAATAAAAAAGTAATGAGGTGAAAAACAGTGAGAAAAATTTGTATAATAAACCAAAAAGGCGGTGTGGGCAAAACTACCACAGCCATAAATTTAGCAGCAGGGCTTTCTAGGCATGAAAGAAAGGTGCTGGTTATTGATCTGGATGCCCAAGGAAATATTGCTACTTCATTAAACATTGAAAACGAAAAGGATATGTACCATCTTATGTCGGAAAACGCAGATCCAAGACAATGCATAAAAAACCTTGGAAAAAATTTGGACATAATTCCCAGCAGAGAAACCCTGGCAAAAACAGAAATCTTGCTTGCAAAGATGCCTAACAAGGAATATATCTTAAGAAAAAAACTGGGGAATCTGGAAGGCTATGACTATGTTATAATTGACTGCCCGCCTTCATTGAGTGTATTGAACCAAAACGCATTGTTATATGCGCAAGAGGCTTTCATTCCAGTATCCACAGACCACTTGGGCTTTGATGCCTTAATGAAAATGAATGATGTCATAGATACCGTAAATAAACACTTTAAGCACAGCATAAAAATAACAAAGGTAATTCCGACTTTGTTTGATAAAAGGAACAAAACATGCAGAGTCTACCTGGACAAGATACACAACCAGTTTTATGAAACAACTACAAATCCAATAAGGGTGAATTCAAAATTAAAAGAAGCTCCTGCGTATGGAAAATCAATTTTTTCGTATGCAAAAAGCTCAAGAGGGGCAAAAGATTATCTTGAAGTGGTTAATAGCGTATTAAATGAGGAAAAAAGGGTGCTTTCAAACTATAAAAACGCAGAAACAGAAAATATAGTTCCATTGAACAGTGTAGGAGCATAACCTAGCAAAAAATTATATTCCTCAGAATATAATGCCTAAGAATTAAATAAAAAATAAGAAAAAATTATGCACCAACCATTGCATCACTTAAGCCTTTTCTGTCCCGGATTTGCTTGATTACCCTTTCCTGGTGCTCTTCTGGGAGTTTTTCATACATCTGGTCTATTAATGAACTACTACCTCGTCCGCCAGTTGCGCTTCTTAAGTCAGAAGACCATCCAAACATCTCTCCCACTGGAAGTTTAGCTTTAATTATAGATAAGTTTCCTTCCTGTTGGGCATCCAATAACTGACCTCGTTTGTTAGATATTAATTTTGAAATCTCTCCTAAGAAATCAGATGGAGCCTCTATTCTATGGATTTGATAAGGCTCAAACATCAACGGCCTAGCTGTCATCATTGCTCCACGAATGCCTTCTCTAACAGCTGGATAAACTTGAGCTGGTCCGCGATGGATTGCATCTTCATGCAGTTTCATATCTGTTAACATTACTTTAACTTTTAAACATGGTTCGCGAGCCAAAGGACCAGAAGACATGACATCCTCAAACATATCAAGAAGCATTTCAATAACCTCTCCAACATGCACCTGTCCACGCGTCATATCCATGAATATACTCCCCTTATAAATATCCTTGACCTTTAGGGCAGTCTTGCTGTCCATTCCGCATTCTACTAATTTATCCCTTAATTCCAGATCTTTTTTCTTTACTCTCATTTCCTGGATTTCGCCTTTTTTAATTGTATCATAGATTGAATCTTCCAAAGGCTCAACCTTAAAGAAAAACAAATTATGCTTGTTAGGTGTTTTTCCGGCAACCTCTTGAGAAGGCTTTGTGATTGTTTCACGATAAACAACAATAGGCTCAGAAGTTTGAACTTCCACGCCTTTTTCTGATTTAATCCTGTTTTCTATAACTTCCAAATGTAATTCGCCCATGCCATGCATCAGGTGTTCTCCTGTCTCCTCGTTAATTTCAATCTGGATTGTAGGGTCCTCTTTGCCTACCATTCTCAAAACGTCAATTAATTTAGGCAAATCACTTGGCCTTTTGGCTTCAATTGCTTTTGTAACAACAGGATCAAATATATGGGTTATTTTTTCGAATGGAGTACCTGAGTCATCTAATGTTATTGTCTCTCCTGCATTTGCTTTTACCCCTGCAACTCCTACAAAATTTCCTGCAGGCACGTTATCAACAATTTCCCTTTTTGCGCCGTTGTAAATGAATACCTGCTGTATTTTAGAGGGTTGCTTTAACCTGTTTAGGTAAACATTTGTCCCCTTAGTAACAGTTCCAGAGAATAATCTCCCAGCAGAAATCTCTCCTGCCTGGGGATCAATAACTATTTTTGTTATGACAAAGTATAAAGGCCCATTAGGGTTGCATGACATCAATGATTTTCCATCTTCGCTTTCACTATCACCATGCCATATTTTTGGTATTCTATAGCTTTGGGCCACTATAGGATTAGGCAAGTGCCTTATGACCATGTTAAGCACAACTTCATGCAAAGGAGCTTTATCTACAAGTTCCTTGTATTTTTCATCCTGGCTGATATAAGCATCTATTATATCCTTGAATGTTATTCCTTTTTTCTGCATAAAAGGAATAGACAACGCCCAATTATGGAACGCTGAGCCAAAGCAAACAGACCCATTCTGCACATTTACCTGCCATTTTTCTCCATAGCCTTTTGGCGCAATTTCCATAATAAGCTTGTTCACAGAAGTAATTATTTTCAAAAAACGCTCCTGCATTTTCTCTGGTGATAATTGCAGTTCTTTTATCAGCCTATCAACCTTATTTATGAATAATACTGGTTTTACAAGTTCTCTTAATGCCTGCCGTAAAACAGTCTCTGTTTGAGGCATAATGCTTTCAACAGCATCAACTAAAACAATTGCGCCGTCTGATGCCCTCATTGCCCTTGTAACATCTCCACCGAAGTCAACGTGGCCTGGTGTGTCAAGCAGATTAATCAAATACTCCCCACTATCAGAAGTATGAACCATGCTGACAGCTGCTGTATCAATTGTAATACCACGCTCTTGTTCGTCTACATGAAAATCCAGTTTTAATGCTTTGCCAGCATCTTCTTTTGACATCATCCCAGCCCCTGCCAAAAGATTATCAGAAAAAGTTGTTTTTCCGTGATCAATGTGAGCGCAAATAGCGATATTTCTAATATTTTGGGGATTCTTCGTAATCCTCATGACCCTGTCAACCATTCTTTCTGCCATATTCTATAAACCTCTATAAATTAATTTAAAAAAAGCCTTATCATTTCCAGAAGTACTCTAACTTCTTGACTTCTTTGGATTCTGTAGGGTAAATTGTATGCGCAAGCTCTTCTGGTCTGAACCATAATTTTATTTCCCTTTCTGCCTCTTTTTCGTTTTCTGATGCATGAACAACGTTTTCAAAAACGCCTTCGCGTGTAATCCTTCCATACTTGCCTCTTATGGTTGTAGGCTCTGCCATTTCCGGATTAGTTGCGCCAACAACTTCCCTTACCTTTTTAATTGCATTTTCTCCATGGTAAACTAAAGCTAAAACCCTCTTAACATGAAATTCTCCCATTATGTACCTTATTAATTCGTCAAAGAATTTTTCTTCTCTTAAGTGCTGATAGTGCTCTTCAGCCAATTCGCGAGTAACCTGAACAATTTTGGATCCTACAATGATTAAGCTAGTGTCGGAAAGTTCAGTTATTACATTGCCTGTCAATGACTTTACAATTCCGTCAGGTTTTATTAAAACTAGTGTTTGTTGTTTGGTCATTTGTTTTTCTCGTACCTATTGCTCCATCTTGTAGTAATGGACTTTCTTTTTAGCTTTAGCATATTTTTTTCACATTTAGATGAGCAAAAATATAATATTTTTGCATCTTTCTGCACAAACATCTTTCCAGTTCCCCTAGGTAATACAATACCGCAAAAAGTGCATTTTGACATTTTAACCTAAACCTCTGCCGGATTTCTTTAATCTTCTTGCCTCAAATTCAGTTTCCCTAAGCATGAGTATATCTCCCATCTGGATAGGGCCCCTGACATTTCTTCTTAGTATTTTGTTTTTGTCGCGGCCATCTAAAACCCTACATCTTACCTGGATTGCTTCACCGCGTGTTCCTGTTCTTTCTATGATTTCCTCTACCTTGGCAGGAGTTGCTGGTGAAAAATTAACTGTCCCTTTCTTTTCCTCTGGTTTTCTTGCTTCCCTTGCTGGCTTGTTTTCTTGTTCCATCTTACTGTCTTGCTTGGGTTAATAATTGTTTTAGTAGATTCTTGGCTTCACCTTCTTCAACTACAGCAACGCTTCCTGTTCCTACCTGGATTCCAGCAGCCGCTCCTAACTCTTCCTTGCTAGGAACTGTAATGCATGGAATATTTTTTTCCTCTGCAATTACTGGAATGTGCATTATTATTTCCGGCGGACTTACATCCTTAGCTATCACCACAAGCTTTGCCTTGCCTCTTTCAATTGCTTTTGTAGTCTCATTAGTGCCTTTTATTATCTTACCAGTTGTCTTTGCAGTCTCTATAACTTCATAAACTTTATCTACTAATTCTTTCGAAACTTCTATCGATGCCATATTAATCTTCCTCCATGTGTTTAATATCTGAGGTATTAAATAGAATTTAAACCTCGCTCAGGTTCATTTGAACCATCATCATTCATTGGTGTTTATTGGGATGGGTATGTTGTTTAAAAATGTTATGGTTTTATAAACCAAATTGCATTTCTATCTCTCATGAAAACAATATTTATTCCAGCAAAGTACACTGGAAAGGTTAATTTAGGTAAAATTGAAGTAGATAAATTGCCTAAAAAGGTAGGCATAGTTACAACAGTGCAGTTTTTAGATGTAATAGAAAAAATAAAAGATTATTTAGAAAAAAAAGGAAAAGAAGTATTTATAGATAAAGATAAACAAAAAAACAAAGGCCAAGTTCTTGGATGCGATGTTGGAGCAGCTGAGATAATAAAAAACAAAGTTGATGTGTTTCTTTACATCGGCTCTGGTGAATTTCATCCAATAGGTGTTGCTTTAAATACAAAAAAAGATGTTTTTATTTTTAATCCTGTTTCCAATGTATTTTCAAAATTAAATAACAATGAAATTGAAGAATACAAAAAAAGAAAAAAAGTAAAGTATGTCAAATTTCTTCATGCAGATAATATAGGGATATTAGTTTCAACAAAGCCTGGGCAGTGCAGCTATAATAAATCTGTTGAGATTAAGAAAAAACTTGAAAGCAAGGGCAAAAAATGCTTTATTTTCGTTTTTGACACATTAAATAGCAATGAAATGGAAAACTTCCCATTCATAGATTTCTGGGTTAATACAGCTTGTCCAAGAATAGCGTATGATGAAGATAAAAGGAATGTTATAGGTATGGGTGATTTGGACCTATTTAAATAAAAGAAGTAAAATTTAAATACTTAATAATCTTAGATAACTTATTCCCGAAGGTGGATAGATACGGATAAAGTTTGGAGAGTAATTACAAAAAAACTGGAATGCTATTTCTTATTTTTTAATACGTATACTTTTCAAAATAGGAGAACAGGGGTCTAAAATGACAAATGAAAATGCAGATAAGAGATGGGGCTATAAAATATGAATCTAAAACATATTGCCATACCTTTTGTAAGTCCTGACAAATCGAAAGAATGTGAAACACATGGTATGAAGTTTCAAGCGCAGAAAGATACTAATATTGCATATTGCGTATTAGAAGACCATACATGTCCATACCAAAGCTCCCTCAAAGAGGTCCATATCCAGCAACAGCACGAGTTAAATGACCGCGTTATAAGGTATGATAGATTTTACTCTTGTACTTATGGGACGACATTAGATAAAAAAGTAGAGGACCAATCATAAGTTGTTATATAAACTTGCTCTACCTCTCAATAACCTTTTCTTCATCTGTCAAATCAATAATTTTGCTGGGTTTGCCTTGTTTAGGGCCTTCATAGACAATAAAATCAACCCTGCTTTTTATGTCTGCATCTAAATCTTCTAAAGAAGTCATGAAATCTTCGCTGGATTTGTTGACAGATGTTGAAGTAATCGGTATGTCAATTTCATTAACAAAATTACTGAACCAATGATCTGGAATTCTTATACCTAGAGTGTCTAAATCAGGAGCAATGTTTTCTGCAACGCATTGTTTTTTTGTTTTTAATACTAATGTGTAAGGTCCAGGTAGTCTTTTTATCCAATCTTTTGCATTATCATTTATAACACAATTTTCATCAATCCATTCTTTTGATGGAGCAATTACAGAAAACGGATTGTTCTTTCTTTGCTTGATGTCTCTTATTTTTTCGACAGCTTCTTTATTTGTTGCACTGCAGCCTAAACCGTAAATTGTATCGGTAGGATAAATAAATACTGGAGAATTTTCAATCAAACTTGTTCTTATCTTATCTTTTTCTTTCAAAAATTCTTCCTTACTTAAAACCCTCATGAAAAGCTGGAAATTTAAAGTCTATTTATATTTTGTGTTAATGGCTCTGACACTTACAATGCAACAAATAAATTTAAATACTAATACCATACTTATTAAAAAATGCACAGGGTTGGTTTTGACACAAATAAGTACTTAAAAGAACAAACAAAGAAAATTCTAGAGAGAGTTGGCAAATTTGAGAGGCTTTATCTTGAGTTTGGCGGCAAACTATGCTATGATATGCATGCGGCAAGAGTACTTCCAGGATATAAACTAACAACAAAAATAGATTTGTTAAAAAATTTGAAAGATATTGAAATAATCTATTGTGTTAGTGCAAAAGATATTGAAAAAGGCAGAGTAAGAAGGGATTTTGGATTAACGTATGATAATCAAACTTTGAAGGACATTAGTGATATAAGTGATTTTGGCTTAAAGGTTAATTGTGTTGTTATAACAAGATATGATAATGAACACTCTGTTAAAATCTTCAAGAAAAAACTTGAAAATTTTGGGATAAGAGTTTATGTCCATAATGAGGTTGAAGGTTATCCTAATGATATCAAAAAGGTTTTGCAGGGGTATAATAAACAGCCGTTTATAAAAACAGATAAAAAGCTGATAATTGTTACTGGTGTAGGCGGTAATTCTGGGAAGATGGCTACTTGTTTAAGCCAAATTTATAATGAAAGGAAAAAAGGATTGAAAACAGGATTTGCAAAATTTGAAACATTTCCTATATGGAATTTGGAGCTGAATCATCCGATTAATGTTGCTTATGAGGCTGCAACAGCTGATTTAAAAGATGTTAATATGGTTGATCCTTTTCATAAGAAAGCATATGGAATTATTGCTATAAACTACAACAGGGACATAGAAAACTTCAACATTCTAATAAACCTGATGAAAAAAATAACAGGGGAGGAAAATCCTTTTGGATATAAATCACCAACAGATATGGGTGTTAATACTGCTGCAATCGGAATAATAGATGATAAAGCGTGCAGAGAGGCTGCAAAGCAGGAAATCATAAGAAGATATTTCCGCTATTTAAGAGAAAAGGTTGAAGGCATAGAGACCCAGGAAACATTAGACAGAATCGAAGAGATAATGAAAAAAATTCATGTTAAGCCAGAAGACAGAAAAGTTGTCAAATCTGCAAGAAAATCTGCAGAGGATGCAAAGAAAAAAGGCAAAGGTTTTGATAATATATTCTGCGGGGCTGCTATTGAATTAAAAAATGGAAAGATTATAACTGGAAAAAACTCTAATATGCTTCATGCTGAATCTGCTGCAATATTAAATGCTGTAAAGGAACTTTCTAATATTCCTGATGAAATTGATTTATTAAGCCCGAATGTTATCAAGACAATATCAAATATGAAAAAAGAGCTGTTGGGCAAAAAATCGTGCTCTTTGAATGTTGATGAAACGCTAATTTCTTTAGCAATGAGCTCAACGACAAATCCGATGGCAAAAACAGCTTTAAAGAAATTAGAGGATTTAAAGAATTGTGAAATGCACTTAACGCATTTGCCTAAGCAAGGAGATGAAGCTGGTTTGATGAGGCTGAATATGAATGTAACAACAGATGCTAAATTAGCGTTACTGCCTTATTTTCAGTAAATGCAGTAAATGTAATATTTTTTCTTTAATGAAATTAAATTCTTTTTTTCAATAGATTTATAATTATGCTTTATTAATAGGTTACAGAGGTGCACATTAATGAGTGAAAAATTATCTCCTTCAATGTTTATAGGGGTTCAGGGTGATGGAATAATCTCGTTTGGTTCAGGGCAACCTGACCTGCCTCCTCCAAAAGAAGTTTATGGTATATTGCAGAATTTTTCCGGCTTCAAGTATGGGCTTATACAGGGCCAGATTAATTTAAGGGAGGCATTATCAAAACAATATCCCAGCTCAACAGCTGACAGCTTTGTCGTTACAAACGGCGCATCAGAAGCTATTGACCTTACCTTGAGGACAATAGCAAGAACAGGAAGCAGGAAGAAGAATAAAGTCCTTTTGCCAAGGCCATATTATTATACTTACCCTTATCTTGCGGAATATGCAGGAATAGAGCCTGTATACACAGAGTTAGTTGAGGGAAGGATTGATTTTGATGATTTTGAAAAGAAGGTTCATGAATGCAAAGCTGTAATAATCAATTCTCCATCGAATCCAACAGGCAGGGTTGAGTCAATTGAAACTTTAAAGAAAATTGAAAAGCTTGCAACTGATTTGGGCGTTTATGTATTATCGGATGAAGTTTACAAGGATTTGATTTATGTCAGGAAAAATTACCTGATAAAGGGGCCCCATGTTATTACAATAAATTCTTTTTCAAAAACCTATTCAATGTGCGGGTTCAGGATTGGGTATTTGTGGTCATTGGACCAAGAATTAGTTAAGAGTATTATAGAAATGAAGACACATACATCAATGAACACCAACATTTTAGGACAAGAAATGGCTTTTGAAGCTACAAAAGTCCCCAGAAGTTTTATTGACAACCAGTTAAAGATATGGAGAGAAAGAAGGGACATGATTTATGAAGGCTTGGTAAAGCTTGGCTTTGAGCTCTGGAAGCCTGAGGGCGCTTTCTATGTCCTGCCAAAAGTCAAAAACCCAAGGGATTTTGTGTTAACTATGTTCAAAAAATACAAAGTGATAACTTATTTAGGGGAATGGTTTGGAGCCCCTAAAAGAGTAAGGTTTTCTTATGCTTTGGACGTTGAGAAGATTGAAGAAGGATTAAAAAGAGTGAAGAAATATTTGGAGAGCATATAACCTTTCATAGATTCCTTATACTCTGTTTCCTGACAGACTGCTGCCAGTAAAAGTCTTCTATAAAATCAATCTTTTTCTTGTAATCGTTCCAATCCATGAAATTCCTTTTGAAGAAGTTAAACATTTTTACGCACCCAAATACCCTTTCATGAATCCTTCTTCTGAAGCACTTATGCCGTCATCATCAACATAGTTTTCCATGCCTTCTTCAGTATAAATGTCTAATTCATCCTCTTTGTCAGATGTTTCTTCCATTGGCAAAGGCAATGCTTCTTGAATAAATTCTTCTTCCATCTAAACCACCTCTTTTTCAAGTAATTTTCCAGAAAACTGGAAATCAAAACTGTCTATGTTTCTTAATGTTAATTCTTTAACTTGCTTGTAAAACAAGTCTTTTATTGTTTTATTACTTAAGTCCATTTTATATCACCTCAAATTAAATTTTAAATGAATTAAAAGGGTGAGGCAGGAAATTTGTTATGGAGACTTTTTCCTGCCTGCCTTATAATCAACACGGGGGTGTTTGATTGTACAGTGTAGAGTTGGTTTATATACCTCACGCGAGAATGTCCAGTGCAATATAAGCAATGTCCAGTGGTTATTTTCAATACTGAAAGAAATAAACTTTATATATGAAAGGAA
>JAZDMC010000066.1:0-14002 GCA_043801325.1 Candidatus Woesearchaeota archaeon
ACTCTTTAAATTTAAGAGCAAGAAGCCTGAAGAAAAGAAAATTAGAGAAGAGCCAAAGGCAGTTGAGAAGGAAGAAGTTAAAGAAGAAAAAGAACCAGAAGAAAGTAAGGGAAAAGAGTTAGAAACTGAGGCAAGTGAAAAAGAAGGGATATTTCAGAGTTTTGAAGAGCAGATAAAAGAGCTTGGCCATATTTTTGAAAAGAAAAAGGAGCAAAAAAAAGAGGGCTTGTTAAAGAAGATGGCCAGAAAATCTAAAGAATATGCGCCAAGAGAAAAAGAGGGAATTAATAAAAGAGAAGAAGAGCTGGAAGAAAAACAAAAAATCAAGAAAAAAATAGAAGGGAAAAGCAGGAAATTTGTCAAATGCTATAAACTTCTAATGAATGCAGAAGATGCACTGCAAAGAGATGATAAAGGGAAAGCAAAGGCTCTATATGTAAAATCCAAGGATATGTACTTAAAACTTGATTATATTGAGAAGAAAGAGATTTATGGCGAGCTTATGAGGCTGTACAATAAGCTTAGCAAATAGTTAAAATTAATATAGGATGACTACTTCTCTTGCTTAAAGTTTGATTTAGAGGTAAAATGGAAAAGCCTGCTGATGTTAAGAAGGAAAAGAAAGAATCTACAAACACCAAGATAGCAGAGCTAGAAGAGAGAATATCAAATACAAGATATAATAAGAAGACTCAGCATGCCATTGGATTGTATAAAGCGCAATTAGCTAGATTAAAGGAAAAGCATGCTGCAAGATCTAAAGGGAGAAAAGGGGAGGGATATGAGGTAAGGAAAACAGGAGATGGAACTGTTGTTTTATTGGGTTTTCCATCTGTTGGTAAATCTACACTGCTGAATGCCATTACAAATGCAAATTCTCCTGTAGGAAGCTATGCTTTTACAACATTAACAGTCATACCAGGAGTTCTTAATTACAAGTTTGCAAAAATACAGGTATTGGATGTTCCAGGAGTGGTTCGTGGGGCTGCTGCAGGCACTGGCAGAGGGAAGGAAGTTCTTTCAGTAATAAAAAATTCTGATCTTGTGCTGTTCCTTATAGATGTTTTTCATCCAGCGCATTTTGAGGTTTTAAAGAAAGAGGTTTATGATGCTGATGTAAGGATAAATCAAAAAGCTCCTGATGTCAAAATTGTGAAAACAGCAAGAGGAGGTATAAATATAGGCACAACAGTAAAATTAACAAAAATAGACAAGATAACTGTTGAAGATATACTAAAGGAATTTAAGATAAATAATGCAAATGTGGTGATAAGAGAAGATATTGATGCTGACCAATTAATAGATATTATTGAAGGGAATAAAGTTTATCTGCCTGCGATAGTTGTGTTGAATAAGATTGATATGGCTAATGATTTACAGATAAAGAAAACTAGAGATAAAGTAAAACCTGATATCTGCGTTTCAGCTGAGAAAAAAACAGGCATGGGAGAGCTTATAGAGCTGATTTACAAGAAACTTAGGATTATTAGAATTTATCTTAAGGAGTTCAATAAACAAGCTGATATGGAAGAACCGATGATAATGTGGGAAAATGCTACTTTAAGGGATTTGTGCCTTAAGCTGCACAAGGATTTTGTGGATAAATTTAAGTTTGCCAGGATTTGGGGATCTGCAAAATTCCCTGGCCAGCACATAACAAAATTGAATTATGAATTAAAAGATGGAGATATAGTAGAACTAAGGATGAACTAGTTTATAATAAACTCTGCAGATATTCTTTTTTTGTAGTGTAACCATGCTTTCTTGCTAATTTGTCTATTCCTTTTATGAAGTTAGATCCATATTGTGCTGCTTTTTTCTTGCGTTGTGCAAATACTGCATCTATTCCAAAATCTTCTGCTATTTCTCTTAGGATTATTTTTTTATGTTCTTTGTTTAGCTTATACATAGGGTTTATTTGCATAGCTGTTTTTATGATATTTAGGTCCATATAGGGCATTCTTAACTCTACTCCAAGATGTTTTGCTATTTTATAGTCTCTTAGTAAATCCCTATTCCACATGTTTTTTAGGCCGTTCCATGATTCTTTGTGTACTGCTTCGAAATTATCATTCTGTAATGCTTCTTCATGCCGTTGATAGCCTGCAAATAGTTCTTCTGTTCCTAAGCCAGAAAATGAGATTTTTATGTTATTTTGAAGGGCTAATTGCAAAGCTGCGTATACTACAGAACCTACAGAAACCCATATAATATCATCGTTTTGCAGAATTTTTATAGTTTCTTTTATTGCTTTTTCTAGCTCTTCTAATGTAAATATTTTGTATTTTAAGTCTAAGTTATATTTTTCTGCTACTATTTTTGCCTGCTCTATGTCTTGGGAATTTTCCAGGCCAATAGCAAAGCATGTAAAGTCATAATTATGTTTTTTGCACAAGAAAGCAATTAAAGTGCTGTCAATGCCTCCTGAAAATAATATTCCAAATTTTCCTATATTTGCTGCGCGGCTAATTACTGCCCGCTCTATTAATGCCTTTAATCTCCTTTTTGACCTTTCCTTATTGGTCTCAAGATCCTCGTATTTAGTCTCTATTGAAGATATTAACTTTTCCCATTCTTCTTTCTTTATTAAGTTGTTTTCTTTAATGAATATTTCCATTTGTTTTGGGATATTATGCTGTTTTAAAAATTTTATTGATTATTGGTATTTGTTGTACTCCGATATATTTAAATAATCTAGCTAATTGGTTGCAGTTATGGCAAAGAAATCCAGCAATGAAGAGCAGATTGGCTTCCATAAGGGGGCATTGACAACTTTAGCAAAGGAAAGGGAAGAGATGCTGAGAATACTGCAAATTGTAGAGCAGTTGATGCAGATGCATGTAAAATCATTAAAAGAGCTTGGTGTTGATTTGGAGAAAGCTGCTAAGAATATGAAAAGTTCTCCTGAAAAAAAAGATGCAAAGAGCAAACCAATAGAAGATATTTTAAGGTAGTTCTTATTCTTTGGTAAGATAATGTATTCATTTAGCTGTTATGGGCATGAAAATATTACTGCTAAACATAAAACTACATTGGAGTTTACAAAAGATACTGAAATGGGGTTAGAAGGTGATTGTATTGTTGGGGTTAGGAGTGATTTTTCTCTGATACAATTAAAAAAATTCATTAAAAATTTAGGCAACAATAGAAAAATTACAATAACTATAGAAACAATAAACGAAGAGTACAATAATAAAGATTATAATAATAAAATAACGGAAAAAATAAATGCGGAGATTAATCCAGACTTTAATTCTAATGAAGAAATGGTAATCAGAAAGAGCGACTTTGGTTCTGAAAGAACATTTGCTATAAGGGCAGATAATGCTGCTTTTGGGCTAAATAGGGATTTGATTGGGTTTTTAAATGAGAGAAAGAATAAAATACTGGTTACTATTGAAAGCAGGCTGTAAAAAGGTATATTTCTATGTATCTTATACAAGATTGTAATTACTAAAAAGGGATAGATTTTTAAATAAATAACGCTTTGCCTGAGTTAGAATAGAGTTAAAAACTTTGATTCTTTTGAAGTAAAAAGAAGGTGATAGTTAGGGGACTGCGCTTAAAAAATGGTTTTATATGATGTTGAGAGACCTTTGAACTATGAGGAAAAACGTAAAATAGGGAATGATATAGGTAATATTATTTTAGATTTGAAGATACCCTCTCCTTCACAAATTTCTGCAGTATTCGGAGATAATGCTGTAGACCCTTATATCATGATGCACGGATTAATGCATTCTATAGGTTATGGCAGAGAAAGGGGTGTTTTAGAACCTGCTAGAAGAGATAAAAAGGCCATTCAGATACATTCATATGATGGTGCTTTTAGACCACTCAACAGACTTTTTGATAAGGAGTATCCTTCTGGTTATATCCTGAATGAAAAGGATGAGGTTCCAGACCAATTTGTCCATGATATACCGGAAGAATTTGGTAGAACTCTTTTAAGAGCCTTGGTTACTATTGATTGTATTAAATATTTGAATAAAGCAAGAGGAGAAAGCGCAGATCTTTATACAAATAGAAATGCATTATTGTTAAAACCTTTAGAAGATATGATAAAACTGGAATCTTTAAAGAACCATAAATCAATAGATGATATGAGCAGAATTGTTTATGATTTGTTAGGTAATGAAAGTAAAACTGGGGTTAGTTATGGTGATATTTCAAATGCTTATTGGGATGTACTGAACGCTGTGGAGGTTTTTGCAACCCATATTAAGGAAGAAGTTGATTATATGCCCAAACCTGATAAAGATGATTTATTAACAAGAGTAAATGATATGTCAAGTAAATTAAGAAAAAAGATAGGTAATAGAGAATTTTTAGAAACAGAGGATATTGCAAATAAATTAAGTGAGGGATATGGGCATATCATGGAAATAGTAGATAATAGAGAATATATTATAAGTGATGAAAACCTTTTATTACCAGATGATCCTGCATTTTTAATTATTCTTAAAAAAACATTATATCGTGATTTTGTATATAACAAAATTGCTGAGGAAGTTAGGCGTAATCCTCTTAATGTTTCCCCTATGATTTTAAAATCCACAGATAGTACTGATAATGTCAATAAAATGGATTATGATCTCTCACATATCACAAGTATTTTTAGAAAATCTAGAGAAGTGATGAGGGTTGGATTGGATACAGTCCTATATTTAAAAGCTAGGGCTGACAAATTAGAAAATCAGGAAGATGAAAATCGAGAAGTAAAATTATTGGCTATAAACTATGAAAGGCTATGTATTGCAACCTATTCATTACTCATAAATTTAGATGGTGTGATTAATGAACGTTTGTCGCATTTGAGGGATAGTTTTGAACGCGAAAATAGATATTACCAAGATATGCAAAAATTTGGACTAATGGAAGTAAAAATGAGGGCATTAAAAAATAGATTTGATAATACTGTTAATGAAAAACGAATATTTGGAGATTTTGGCATTGAAGATGTGATAAGAGGTCATAAACAACCATTACTTTTTTAATGTATTTGCTATCCCTAGTTTGATAAAAATTCTCTAAGTTATAACAATTGGTGTACCACTATTTAGTAGTATAAAATAGAAAGATTTATAAAGGATAAATATAATATATTGGGATTGTGGTTATTGGAAAATGGAATACAAAAGCATACCATCAGTTAGTGTAGATTATGATAACCTAGTTGGATTGCTAAGAAAACAGATAGTATTTAATATAGAGGGAAAAGGAAAATATGCTAAACCTCAAACAGTTGAAGATACTCTAAATTCTCTTATGCCTGGAGATATATTAAAGGGATTTGAATCTTGGCCTCTACAAAAATCTGAGCTTGAAGCATTGTTTATCCCGTATTTCTTGAAATATATAGTAAGAATAAACATGGAGCCAGAAAGAGGCAATAATAAGTACCAATATGCACTTGCTACAGAAGGAAGGTGCCTGCAAAAACATAAAGGTGCTAGTAATCATTCTGAATTTATAAGAGGAAAACCACTTGCAAACAGAGAATTATACACTTATGATGAATTGCTGCATGATTGGAGAAATATCTTTGTGCTTGATGAGAAAATAGATAAGAATGAAAATTTAAGAGATAAATACGCTCCAAGATGCACACATGGACATGTAGAGACGCCTGCTTTAGTTCTAACTACGCAACACCAATTAAGGATTGTAGATGGAGATGGAAATTATGTGCCTGGTACAAATATATCATTTTGCAGAACAAAATCAGGTACTGGGCAATTATTCAAAATGGCTGAGTATCTCACTAATTTAAGAGCAGATGGAACTGAAAGAGAAAGTATAGATGATTATCTTGCTAGCTTATCTAGGGAACAGGACCCTTACAAAACATGGGTAAAAGCAATGAAATGTGTCAAATATGTAGCTGAAACAACTCGCTCAAAGCTGGATAATGTTGTAAGGCTTAGAGGATATTCACAGAAGGAAGTAAAAGATTTAAGAAAAGCTTTAGAAAATGATCCTGAGGTTGGGGGATTTGTCAGCGGGAGAAGTGACTTGGAGTTTTTTGCAGAAAAACTTTCGAAAGATATGGAAGAAAGAAAATTTGGTGAATTATGGTTTGCAGTTGATAAAAATAAGATGGTGTGGCAGGTTTACCATGATACAGATTTCACTAGAATTGAAGGGGATGAAAAAACAAAACATATTGAGTATAAAACTAAAAGGGAACGTGAGATTTTAGAAGGATTTACAGCTTGGCACTGGGCTATTATGAGAAGGCTTGCTCCATATTTTTTAGATGACTATATGGTTGATGTTGTTATGAAAGGAAAATATGGACCTTACTTAAACCTAAGTTCTGAGAAGTTTAAGAAGCCTGGTAAAAAATGAGTTCTTGAATTGTTATTATATAATTATATTCTAAAATATAAATATTTATTAATTGGGGTATTTTCCCAAATAATTATGAGTAAAGATGGTTATGATTTCTGGGGACATATAAACACATATGAGGAAGTTATCAAGGTAGGAAGAACTTATATTGGGGTGATTTTTGATTTATATGTGTCCAAAGAAGGACAATTAGGGTGGTCTAGATATGACCCAGAAAAGTACCATGAACCACCACGCCCATTAAAAGGTATAAAGGCAAATTCTGATAGCTTATCATTTGGCATAAGTTGGATGTTATCATTCATAGCAAAAAATGAATTAAAAAAACCTGTTCCTGATTCTTTAGATATGTTGTTGGAGAATGTAGGTGTAATTGCAAAAATATCAGATGATATTCAAGCATATAATATATTAGAAAGCACTGGTATAAGGTAATTAATATTCTTACACCAAATTTACTCTCCTGCTCTTATTCACATAATTCAATACCTTTCTAGATTTATATTTTCCAGTTCCTAGAAAATCGTTGTTATACTTTATTATTACAAAACCTGAATAATCTCTTTCAACCTCTAAGTCTTCACCTTTGAACCACTGCTTTGCTTGCTCTTCAGTTATTTCTACAATGTTTTTTGCTGCTTTTAGCCCTACAATCTGAGAGCCTTCTATGCTTAATCTTATGCCTAATTTGTCAATTTCACAGAAATATATTCCGATGGAATTTGTCCTTAATTTTGAAAAATCAATTTTTGAAATGTCTCTATTAACAATAAAAACCCTGTTTTTAGGGTTTTGAAGAAAAGCATAATCAAGTTTTAACTTAGCTCCCCATTGGGATTCTATTAGTTTAAGAATTTCCTTTATTTCCTTGCTGTTCAGGATTTTCAAGTCTGGCATTTAGATTCCCCAAACGGGGTTTTTTTCTCGCATTATTGCTGCAAGTTCTTTTAGGATTTGCTTTTCTTCTTCTGACAAGTGCTGCTTAAGCCCTTTTAATTTCCTGAAATCTTCCTCTGGGACCGCAGAATATAATACATCTCCTTCAAATATCTGTCTGCCTACAGTTACTTTTGGCAGTGAAACTGCAACTTGCTTTCCTCTTTCTGCTGATTCTACATTTTCCTGGTCATGCTGCATGCTTTTGACTTCTGTTATTGCTTTTCCATCTTTTTTCATTAAGGGTGTAGAAACTTTTAATGTTCCTGCAAGAACATCAACACCTACTACAGCAGGATTATTCTGCCTGAAAATATAGCCTTTCATAATCTGGAGCTTGCAAGGCCTGATTAAGAACTCTATTTCTTTGCCTTCTATTCTTTTTTTCTCTTGTTCACAATATTTTTCAAAATCCTCGATTAATTTGTAGATAACGTTATGTGTAATTACTTTGACATTTTTTACGCTTACGTCCGGCATTAACTGCACATTAAACCCTAAAATCGCGCTGTGCAGTGGATTTTTTTCAGAGCTTGTTGAGGCATCTGAGATATCTTTTTTTGAGATATTGCCAATAGATGCTTTTTTTACTTCGATGTTTTTTTCCTTTAACATTTTAACAAGAGCTTCTAAGCTTCCCAAAGAATCTGCTTTTATTACAATACCTTGTGCATCTGTCTCAATTATAACTTCCTTTACTTCTTTCTTAATTTCTTCTTTTACTTTTTCTACTTCATTTTGTGAGCATGACCTTAATGGCATCCCTGCAACAACTTCTTCTATATCCAGAGCAGAAATTTTAACTCCTGAAGCTGCAGAAACCTGCTTAACAGAAACAAATTTTGTTTTCTTGTCTTTCATATCTGCTAATGGCAATGGTTCGAGCAATGTTTTTACTTTTGTAGCTATTGACTCATTAAGAGTTCCTATCACAATAATATCATTCTGCTTTAAAGTTCCGTCGTAAATTATTACATCAATTGTTTTTCCAATGCCTTTTTCTTCTTTGACTTCCAATACTGTACCTTTTGCATACCCATCCATATCTACATTTAGCTTTTGTTCCATGAACTTCTGGGCTAAACCAGTTAAAACCATTAATAATTCTGGGATTCCTTCTCCTGTTTTTGCTGAAGTTGGGACTATCGCAATTTGTTTTGTATAGTCCTCTACGCGGTCAAATCTTTCTGAGTTAAATCCTAATTCTGATAGCTTTCCAACAAGCTCATAAAGTTTTGTGTCAAGAAGTTTTTTGATATTTTCTGATTGCGAACTTATGTTCTGAAGCAAAGATATATTTTTGCTTTGCCATCCAGATAATAAGTCTATTTTGTTTAGTGCTATGATGAAAGGGGTTTTGTATTGTTTTAATATGTCAATGCATTCCAGGGTTTGGGGCATAATGCCTTCACTTACGTTTATGACCAAAACTGCTATATCAGCTAAATTTCCACCGCGTTTTCTTAAATTAGTAAAGGCTGCATGGCCTGGAGTATCTATAAAAAGAAGCCCTGGAATTGTAAGCTTCAATTTTAGTGCGTCTAGAAGTTTGCCGCATAACCTTTTTATTGTGTCTAAAGGGATATTGCTTGAGCCAATGTGTTGCGTGATTAATCCAGCTTCTGTTTTGGTAATAGAGCTCTGCCTGATATAATCCTGCAAAGATGTTTTTCCATGGTCAATATGGCCAACAAATGTTATTATTGGCTGTCTTATTTTCATATCATACAGTAATAGAATCTGTTTTTTAAAGGTTGTTATTATTGTGATGTACAATAGATTATAGAAATATTTAAATACAAGACACTATTTTACAATAGTATCAGTTGAGGTGGTTAAATGAATTACAAAATCTTATTTATTGTGTTTCTTGTGTTTGGATTAATTGGAGCTATTAGGGGCAATGATCCTGTAAGTGCAAATGATATGTATTATATGCACATTAATGTCAATAATGATGGAGCTGATGACTTGGATGATTTACATGTAAGACTGCTTATTTATGACTTGGGCATTATCATGCAGACAAATTCTTTTGACTTAAATGATGGAGACAGGGATGGGAAGTTTATTTTCTGGGATGCTCCGAGCTATGTTACTCCTGGAGATTATTTGGTCAGGGTAACCGCAAGCAATGATGATGTAAGAAGAGTGAAGCACAGGTACATAACTATTGTTTAAATTCAATAGTTTTTTATTTCTCCTTTAATTCTTGTTTTTTATGTATGAAATTATAGAAGAAGGAAAAGCAGTTATACGAATAAAGAAAGCTAATAAGATATCCAAGGAGATGGATGTTTTCTATAATCCTGTTATGAAAATTAATAGGGACATTTCTATTTTATTGCTGAATTCTATTGCCAAAAATGATATGCAGATTGCGCTGCCGTTGGCTGGCTCTGGTGTTAGGGGAATACGGTTTTTGAAAGAGTTAAGTAAAGGAAAAATTAAGAGCATCAATTTCAATGATTATAGTGTAAAAGCTGTTGGGTCAATAAAGAATAATTTGAGGTTAAATAAGATAGATAAATTTTCAATAATTAAATGCACAGTAAATAATTCCAGTAACAACAAAACACTAAAAGAAATAAATAATAAAATAAAAATATATAATAGAGATGCTAATTTATTCTTGTTAAAATCTTCTGGTTTTGATTATATTGATATTGATCCGTTTGGAAGCTCTAATTCATACTTGGAAGCGGCAATAAAAAGAATTTCCAGGAATGGGATATTGGCTGTGACAAATACAGATACTGCTGCTTTGACTGGAACTTATCCTAATGCCTGTGTGAGGAAATACTGGAGCAAGCCTAAAAGGGATTATATGATGCATGAGACTGGGTTAAGGATATTAATAAGAAAGATACAATTAGTTGGAATGCAGTATGAGAAAGCCTTGATTCCTATATTTTCTTATTTTAAAGACCATTATTTCAGGGTTTTCTTTGAATGTGTTAAGGGTAAAAAGTTATGCGATAAGATTGCTATGGAGCATGGAATGTTTAATGATGCTGGGCCATTGTGGAAAGGTAATTTGTGGGATGGTAAGTTAGTTAATAAGATGTATAGTACACTATTAAAGAGTTCCAATGAAAAATGATTACAATAACAAAACTTCAATAAAAAAGTATAATAAACAAAAAGTCAGACAATGAAAAATATTAATAAAAAATGATAAAAAGCAATAATCAAAATAACAAGGAACTATTAAGATTCTTAAAAGTGATTAAAGATGAGTCTAAAATAAATGCTGTTGGGTTTTATGACCTCCACAATATTGCTAAAAAGATGAAATTAAGGACAACGATGAGAAAAGAGGATGTTGTAAAAAAAATAAAAAAAATGGGCTATAAAGCTTCTAATACTCATTTTTCCGGTACTGGGATTAGGACCAATATTTCTTATAATAACGTTGCAATTGTATTAAAAGAATAAATTTTTATATTAGATACTGCAGAAGATTATAAAAAAGAGAAAATGAAGTTAAACAATAATGCAATATACCTAATAATAGCTGTTATAGTTGTTCTTATGCTTATATTTGGGCAAAATAAAAATAAAATTGATGTAGAAGAAGGTGCTGGAGCTATAGAAGAAAATGTTGGGTCCGGAATTTTAGATATTGGAACATTTCCTAGCAGCGCTGATGTATTTATGGATGGGACTTATATCGGGAAAAGTCCTCTTAATATATATAATATTCCTGCTGGCCAACATAATGTTGTTATAAAAAAAGAGGGCTATGAAGACTTTGAAAAAGAGGTTAGTGTAGATGCAGGAAAAAAAGCTCTAGTTGAAGTTAGTTTATCATTAATACCTGCTGCAGAGCCACAGGATGTTGAAGAAGCTAAGGAAATTATAGAAACTGCAAAGGAAGAAATTCTAAAAGATAATGTTATAAATATTGGGAAAAAAGTTTTGCTTTATTATGATTTCAGCAAAAAAGATTTTGTAAGCACCAGGCAGACTGAGTCAGATATTTTTTCAAAAAGATACGGCACATATATTATCTTTACAAGGATAAATCCTGCAAACATAAAAGCTATTGGTAAAAACATAGATAATGTTAAAAAAGAGGATTGCGCAGGCATAAAAGGCCAGTTTGAATGGCTTTATTCTGGTAAGAGCTTGTGTATTATAACAAAAGAGAACAGTATAGTTGCTTTAGGCGGAACCTGGGAGAATACAGAAAATGCAGAGCTTAAGTATAAGTTATTTAGTTAACCAATAGCTCTTCTCACATCAACTACTTCAACAGAATTAACGCCAGAGATTGTTTTTATTTGTTCTTCTAAAGCATCTGTTGAGCCTTTGCTTTCTTCCATTACAAATATTATTTTTATGGCTTTTAAGCCAAATGCTATTGGCTCCTGCTCCGTTTTCATCTCTTTGTTTTGTGAGAAATCAATTATTTTTGCCTTTGCTTCCTGTTCTATTTTGTTTAAATCCACTTCAGGGCTTTCCGGCATTATTTTCAATGTTATAACTACCTGGGCCATTTTAATTTGGTCCTTCAAAATTGCATGCTGGACAAATGTATTTCGCTGCTATTTTCCTGCAATGCATGCACCTGATAATTTGCTGCTTGCCGCAATTAGGGCAGTTAAATACAGCAGTGCCTTTTGAATTTGCAATGTTTTTCTTGCACGATGAACATACTAATTTTTCTTTTTCCATGATTTTGAGTATTAGAGTTTTATTTATAAAGGTTATTGTTTATTTTTATTTTAATTGATTGTAGAAATAGTATTTTTACTTTCATTAATCTCAAAAACCTTACCTAGGAATTTCTCTATTGTGTAGATATTGGTTTTTGTATGATTTGTTATTTTTGATGCTGTTATGGTGCTGTTTGATGCCAAGGCCATGAATTTTAATATTTGGTCTGCAAGATGCTTATCAACTGGTGCGCGGCTTCTTATTTCTGCTGTAAGCATTTCAGCTGCTTCTTTTCCAACTATTTCTGCTTTTTTTCCTTGATCTCCTAATGCATCTGCACCTAATCTTATTGGGTTCTTAATGTCAATCTCATCTTCATTTTTTGAGAATATTGCCCAGAGAGTTATGCCAGAGCCTGTTGATAGTGCTTCGCTGTAGCTTGTTTGTATATTTATAGGACATTTGTAATTACTTAGGGCTACTTCAGCTGATTTCGCCTGTCTTTCTGCAACTTGTGTATTTTGCAAATCCAGAGAAGCATGTGAAATGCCTTTTATCTGTATTAAGTATCCTTGTTCTGTTAGGCTTATTTTAGGAGCTTTTTCTTTTAAATTTTTCAAGAATTCATTGAAATCAGCAAAATCAGAAATCTTGTATATTGGATTGATTTTTAATTGGACATGGCCATTGCCTTTTGGATAATAACCGCGCTTTATTAGCTTGCATTCTATTTCTGCATATTTTTGCATTTGGGGCAGGAAAACTTCCTTAAAATAATCTATTGGTGCAGCCCATTTTCCATCCGTACCACCAATAATGTTTAATTTCACTGGCTTGTCTGCAAACATTGATGGAAGCAATACTGCTTGCAGGAATAAGGGTATTGAGCCGGCTGTCTGAATGTCTATATTTATTGTTTTTCCCTCTATTTTTCCAGGAAAAAATTTTAATGATGTAGAGCCTAAGGAAGCGCCTTCTGTTTTAGCATTGCATAATTTTTCCAATGCTTTAATGCAGAATAAATGCTGGTGCTTTAAGCCTGGCTGTGGCCTATTTTGCCTTATGTTTGTTATTTCAAAAGGCTGATGCGTAAGGGTTGATAACGCAAGAGCTATTCTTGCTATAGAACCTCCTCCTTCTAAGTAAGAGCCATCTAATTCTATCATAAAAAATAAAGAATTGAGGATATTATATAAAAATTGTTAAATTAGATGTTTTCTATATCCCTTAAGATAGTACCTAAGTCGTCTAGTTCGCTTGCATCAAGCTCTTCATCAGCGCTACTTATATCTGATATTCCGGTTGCTATTCCATCATCTGGGCTTTCTGTAATGACTGGAGCAAGCTGTTCAGAAGGTTGTTCAGCTGGTTGTTCAGTTTGTTTTGCGCAGCCAATGAATAAGAATAATGCTAAAGTTATCAGTAAAGTTACAATGATTTTTTTAGACATAAAAAATACACCTCTCTCTTATTATACCCTTTATGTTTATATTTAAATGTTTTGGAAAAAATAAAAAAAGAAGCTTTGTGCTTCTTCTTTTTCAACAGGCGCTATACTTGTTTGCATTCATTATCTATACATTTAATTGCTAATTGTCCTGTAATGCCACTGCAAAAATCAGGACATGTTGCGTCTGTGTCTACATAAGCCTTATTTCCATAAAAGCAATCTCCTGTAGCTATATGCACACCACACCCGCAATCTGCATCTATTTCACAGTATTTTTCTTCTGTATCTTCTTCCTCTTCTTCTATTTCAACTTCTGCTTCCTCATCTATTTCAAGTTCCTGACCTGCTTCCCTGATTTTTGTTAATATTTCCTTAAGCTTATCATGTGATGCTTTTAGAGATTCTCTTGATTCATCAATCAAAGCTTTTGCCTCATCAGCTAAGGATTTAGTTGTATCTTGGTCTACTGCTTCTCTTGCTTGCTCGAGCTTTTCCTGTGCTTCTTGGAATTTTTCTCTTGCAACTGCTATTAATGAACTAAAATCTTCCATTTCAGAGGCAACATCCACTTCAATGCCTTTTTCTTCCATCTTTGCTAAG
>JAZDMC010000083.1:0-5382 GCA_043801325.1 Candidatus Woesearchaeota archaeon
TATGTAAGAATAAATTGTCCTCGCGGATTATCCAAGGATTACATAAAAGGAATTAAGTTATTGGGGCAATTTGAAATAGACGCAGTACAGAATTATCTTGCAGGCCGTGAAACACAGGTTAATGGATTTAAATCATTATAAGAAATGAGCCTGCGAGGATTTGAACCCCGATTTTCTGGTCCGAAGCCAAACGTGCGATCCAGGTTACACCACAGGCCCATATAACTGATTTGGATCTAAATGACCACTCAGTATTTTTAATCTTTTCTTATATGTTGTATTAGGAGGGCAAAAACCAAATTTTTGCCAAATTAAATATCTTGATAATTTAGTTGGATTTTTGCTGCCTATTAGCTTCATCCACATATCAAAGGCTTTAAAACCAGTTATTTGTATTGTATACTTAATGTTTTCTGTAAGCACTTTAGATCTATAAGGGTAAAAATACGTTTTAAAACCTAATAATTCTGTTACATATTTAAAACCTTTTGCAAGATTTGAAGAGCAGGTAGTGAATAATAGTCTAGGGTAATAGTTTCTAGTTTTTTGAAATAATGAAGAATTAGTGACTTTTTTATCAAAATTAATACAACCATCCGTATCTAAATAGCCTCTTAAAAATCTTTTATAAAGTAAGGTATTATTAGAATTCAATATCCCTCCAGGTATTTCTATTATTGTTGATTTATTTCCAGAAGGAAATCCTATTTCCTTAAAAAGTTGTAAAACTTTTTTATCTCTTACAACAAACCCATATGTATTCCTATAAGGGAATAATTTACCTGTAACATTTAAGTCTAATACTTTATTGAACAACGGAATAACATGGGTGTCATAATAGCATTTTTCTTCAACATTACCGCTTATATCAACTTCTCCACTTTTTCCATTGAACCTAAAGTAACCATCTCCAGCATGAATTCCACATATTTCAGCTAGTTCTGGACTGATTTTAACCATTTCAATCACCTTCAAAGTTTTTTATTTTCTCTAAAACTTTGGAGCAAAGAAAAAGAGAACGTTGAGCGAAATTGCGTAAAAGGCTTTTGCTTGCAAGCTAAAGACTTAATTTGGCAGTTTTGCGTGTTCTCTTTTTCAATTTTAATAGAAGTACTAGTTTATAAACCTCACTCGCAAATGTCCAGTGCTATCCCCTAATTTTCCAATACTTTTATAATTCTCTTCTTTTTAACTATTCCCATGAACTGCAATCAAATCCTTAAGGAGCTATACAAACTTGAAAATGTAAAATTCATACAAAGCCTTGCAAATATGGAGATTTTGCTGAAAAAATTACACAATCCTGAAAAAAACCTGAAATATATCCATGTTGCAGGAACCAATGGAAAAGGCTCTGTTTGTGCAATGCTCTCTTCTATTTTAACTAACGCAAAATACAAAGTAGGAATGTACACAAGCCCTCATCTAAAGAAATTCAACGAAAGGATAAGAATCAATAATAAACCAATAACAGGTAAAGACATAGCCAAATATTATTCAAAAGTAAAGTCATACATAACAAACCAGACTTTTTTTGAAATAACAACCTCGATGGCTTTTCTTTATTTCAAGGAAAAAAAGGTTGATTTTGTCGTCCTAGAAACAGGTTTGGGAGGAAAATTAGACTCAACTAATGTCATAAAGCCATTAATCTCTATAATAACTAATGTTGGAATTGAGCATACAGAATATTTGGGCAACACAATAAAACAGATAGCATACGAAAAAGCTGGAATAATAAAAGAGAAGATTCCTGTTGTTACAGCAGCAAAGGGCATTGCTTTAGCTGCAATAAAAAAAATCTCCAATAAAAAGAATTCGCCATTATTTATAATAAAAACCAATAAAATAAAAAAAATAAAGTTAAATAATTTAAAAGGAAAATTCCAGCTTACAAACGCAGCAATTGCAGAAAAAACAATTAATATATTAAACAATAATAAAAAAATAAAAATTAATGAAAAAAATATAATCAATGGATTAAAAAACACAAAATGGCCTGGAAGATTCCAATTTATAAAAAAAAACATATTAATAGACTGCGCGCACAATCCGCATGCCTTCAGAATTTTAGTCAAAGAGTTAAAAAATGTCAAATATAATAAGTTGATCCTTGTAGCCGGTTTTTCCAAGGACAAAGACATAAAAACAATATCTAAAATAATAAAGCCATTGGCAAACAAGGTAATACTGACAAAATCAAGCAACGAACGTGCTGCAGAACCAGAAGCAATAAAAAAATATTTTAATATGCCAATTATAATCAAAAATTCAAAAAAAGCATTAAATTACGCAAAAAAAACCGCATCAAAAGATGACTTAATCTTAGTTACGGGTTCAATATTCCTTGCTGGAGAAATTATTTAATCCTAACACTTTCTAAATTCCTAGGAGCTAATGTTTCTATTCTGAAATTTTTATGTATCGAACTTGCTAAATCTAAACATTTTGAGCTCTCTCCATGATTAATAATAACCTTTTTAGGACGAGGTTCGCATTTTGCAACAAAATTCAATAATTGAGTGCGGTTGCTATGGCCGGAAAACCCTTCTACAGTATGCACTTCCAATTTAATTTGCACAATCTCATTTTTATTTCCATTACCACCTTTAGCATTATATTCCCTTTCTCCTCTTTGTATCCTCCTGCCTAAACTGCCTTCACCCTGATAGTTTACAAATATCATTGAATTTTTTTTATTATCCGCTAATTGCCTTAAATACTCAACTGAAGGGCCTCCAACTAACATGCCGGATGTTGCCAGAATTACGCATGCACCTGTTTCCTCTATGATTTGCCTTCTTTCTTCCTGGCTTCCAACTCTTTTGAATATATCTGCTAAAAATGGATTTTGATCCTTGTGGAATATCAGCTTTCGTATGGAATTGTTTAGGAATTCAGGATATGCAGTATGTATTGCAGTAACGTCCCAAATCAACCCGTCAATATATACTGGTATCTTGTCAATAATGCCGTTTCTTACCATATCTTCTATTACAACCATAATTTCCTGGCTTCTTCCAACTCCCAAGGTAGGTATTAAAACCTTACCGCCACGTTTTACTGTATCTTGAATAATTTGTTTAAGCGCAACATCGCTATGCTGCCTGTCCTGAGGGTCATTATCTCTACCGCCATAAGTTGATTCTAAGAGCAGCGTTTCTAATCTTGGAAACAAAGTTACTGCAGGGTCTAAAAGCATGGTCTTCCCATACTTCTGGTCTCCAGTATAGAGGATATTATGCAGGCCATTGCCTACATGCATATGTATCATAGCGCTTCCTAAAATATGCCCGGCATTATACAATGTTATTCTTACATCAGGGGTTATATCACTAACTTCATCATACTCCAAAGTTATAGTATGCTTAACCATCTCTTTTATGTCTTCTGTAGTGAAAATTGGATCTTTACCGCTTTCTGACCTCTGTATCTTTACATAATCAATGAGCATTAAAGACATGACATCTCTTGTTGGTTCAGTGCAATATACAGGGCCCCTGTAGCCGTATTTGAATAAATAAGGCACAAAACCGCTGTGGTCTACATGAGCGTGCGTTACAATAACTGCATCTAATTCACTTATGTTAAATTCCGGAGCTTCCAGGTAAGGGTATGGCTGTTGTTCAGAAGCGACATCCACTCCGCAGTCCAGTAAAATTCTGCTTTCTGGAGTCTGAAGCAATAAGCAGCTTCTTCCAACTTGGCGCGCGCTTCCAAGATAGCTTATCCTTATCCATTCTTCCTTCTTTCCCCTAATCCAGCCGTCATAAATCCTATGGCCTACTTTATCCAGGAATTTTCTTCTATAATCGCTGTGCTGGTATAACACAGCTCTTATGGTCTCTATAAGTTTTGACCTGATAGCAGGCTTCCTGTTTATCAGTGGCACCCATAATGTTTTAGCTCTTATATCTCTTAGGATTGCGCCCTGTTTCCCTATAGCCAAGCCAGGCTTCTCAGCCTCTATTATCACCCTGCTTCTATGAGGATCAAAAATTACTTGGTCAACACCAGCTTCTTCTGGGATTATTTTCCTTATCTCTTTTTCTGCATCCTCCATGTCCATTGTTATGCTTGGATCAGGCCTTAACTCTACACGTTTCTTTATATTGTCAACTATCTTTTTGATAAGGCCGTTATTGTTTAGGAAGAAATCCTTATCTTTTGTATACAGCACAATATTTGCCGCTTCAAAGTTAGCTTCGCTTATCTTATCAGCCGGCAAATCTTTTAGTATTTCCTTAATTATTCCTGGTTCTGCCATTTATACCTTCTTAGAATTTTTAAAAGTCTTTGTAGCAATTAATTATTCTTAATTATTATTTTATACTGACTAAAAATTTTAATGGTAACAAGCTAAAATTATTGACCAAATAATTGTTTTTGCGGCTGTTAACTTTATTGTTATTTTTTATTAAAGAAACCTATACCTCAATTTTCGTGTTGACTTCTTTTGTAAAAATCTTTTTTACTCCGTCTTTGGTTATAGTAACAATATCTATTCCATTGCCTGATGCTATATCTCTCTGGATAGCGGCGCTTATTGCCTTTACAGTCAATTTAATCCCTTCATCTATGCTCATGTCCTTTTTGAATAATGTTTCTAATACACCATAAACCATTACGCTTCCTGAGCCTGATGTGTTGTAATCATCTATTTCTGCAATGCTTCCGTCAGGGCTTAAGTCATAAATATGAAATCCGGATTCATCTTTTCCGCCAACAATAAAATGTGATATTCCCGGAATCATGCTCATTTTTCTTATATTGTTGTAAACCATCATTGAAAGAAGGTTTGCTGCCTCTTTAACACTGCTTTCCCTTTCGGTCCTTATCTGCTTTAATTTTAATTCCGCTTTGATATATTTTACCAGTAATTGAACATCAGAAACTGTTCCTGCAACAGTTACAGCTATGTTCTCAGTTATGTTAAGTATCTTGTCAAACTTCTTGTGCGCAATAAGATATCCAGATGTCGCTCTTTTATCAGCGCCCAAAACAATACCATCTTTGCAGTGCAAAGCTACTGTTGTTGTGCCTGTTTTCATTAATTCCTTATTTTCCATCATTTTAATCTAAGAACTCTTAAGTTTGGTTATATATATGTTGTATTTAAATGTTATGGTTTTTGTTTAATAAAAGGCTATTTGAAATAGTTGATAAAAGTTACTGTATATAACTTTAAATTTGACTAGAATCTTTCAAAATCTTTGATGTCAACCCAGATTCAACAGATACATTTAGTAATGGCTTAACTTCAACTCCTGTTTCCTTTTTGATTCTATCAATGCCCTCATATTCATTTTTTGCAAATACAGCAACTGCGTCAATAATCTCAGCGCCAATTGCCATGCATAAATTAATCATGCTGATAAATGT
>JAZDMC010000081.1:0-9300 GCA_043801325.1 Candidatus Woesearchaeota archaeon
ATAGCTGCTGCAATAGCGCTTAAACCAATTGCAACTCCAGAAGCCATTGCAATTAAACCAACTGTTAAGTCAACTGCCATTTTATTTTAACCTCCAAATTTTTATTTTTATGGAGGTGAGTATTTTATATCTTTATTTAAAGCTTCCTCAAATTCTTATTTCGCTCCAAACGGCCTGTATCTCTTTGCGCCGCCTTCGAAAAACTTTGTGAAAAACTCAACATAGTGCAACCTTAATGAATGTAAAAACGAGCCGAACGCTCCAAGGAGTATGTTAAAAATATGGCCTATGACTAGTAGAAGAACTCCAGCAAGTATCATAAACCCTCCTCCATGGAACATCTCTGCAGCAGACTCGTTTATGACCTCTGCCAATTTGACAGATGATAGGCCGATGGCCATAAGCCTTGCATAGGACAATGTATTGCTGAATATGCTTGGAAGTTCTATAAGCCCTTTAACACCTTCACCTTTAAACAGCATGAATATTGATAAGAGCAAGAAAATGATTCCTACATACATCGGTAGTATTATGATATTAAAATGAGATAATGCCAGTAACACAACTCCTATCTCCAGCACCATCCACCCGCCTTTTGCATATAATGCTTTCATAAACCCATGTGACTTAAATTCATTGATAAAGCCAATTATTAAACCAAAATTTATGTGTGCTGCTCCTACGGCAACTGCTAAATACAACAATTCATTTATTTGATTCGACCTGGAAAGTATATGTGGAAGATGAAAGCCGGCAATTTCTTCATAACCAAAGAATTCCCCGAACAATAAGCCAAAAAATATTGTTGCAAATGATGCAAGAATCAGTATGTTAAAAAAGCCCTTTGCTTTTGGTATTGATTTTTTTAGTATCATAAACAAAGCAAGAGTAACCAGTCCATAACCGAAGTCTCCTAACATAAATCCAAAAAGCAGCGGAAAGGTTAAGAAGATAAAAAAAGTAGGGTCAATTTCCTTATATTTTGGTAAAGCATACATATCCATAAAAAACTCGAATGGCTGCACATATTTTTGATTCTTAAGCTTTACAGGGGCATTATCTGTTTCCTTTGCATGCTCAGAATGTATGAACACCTTGTTTTTGGCAGCTTTATTTATCCTAGCAATTGTTTTATCCATTTGTTCAGTAGGAACCCACCCTTTTATCAAAAAAGCATCCTTTGTTACTGCAAATCTCAATGGCGCTTCTGCTTTTTCAAGCTCCTGGCTCAAAAACTCATCAGCAGCTATGAGAAATCCTTTATGCTCTTGCCCCAGCTTTTCTATTTGCTTTTTGATATTATCCCTTTGGTTTTCCAGCTTTGCACATGTGTTTTCTATTTTAATTAAATTTTCAGATGCAGTTCCTTTGAAAGCACCTATGTTTGTAAAATTTAATTGAGAAAAACCAGCCTCATGCAATATAACCTGTGCAGCTTCTTTGCTTTTTATATCAATAAACAATGCTATAACAGTCTTTTTTTCAACAACACATTCAAATAACTTAAATTTATCTGTTATTTTTAATAATCCTTCTCTTAAGTGCGTTATGCTGTTCTTATTTTTTACATAACCTACAAAGTAAGCCAATGATTTATAGTCTGCAAATGCGTTAAGGGGGATATTAATATTTTTTAAAATTTCCAGTTCACGCATTACTACCTGGTTTTTTGATATAATCTCTTCAGTTTTCTTTAATTCTTCAACCTTATTGCTTAACTCATCATCGAGTTTTTTTGTAGTTTGGCTTACTTCTAATAATCCTCTTTTAAGCTCGAATTTATTCTCTTCTCTTTTGATTCCCAATGCAGTCATTAATGACCTTATTTTGACTATTATTTCTGAAAGTTTGTTTGCATTTTCTAATGGGTTGCCTATATCTGCTAAATCAGTTTTTGAGTGCTCAATAATGTGCAGTATCTTGAGATTATGGAGCTCTTTAATGACTTCTTTCTGCAGTTTATTTGACCCTGTTATTATGACACTACTCATCTCATAGGGTCTCAACATTCTACATCATTTCCTCAAATTTTTTCATGACAAATTCAACAGCTTTACTTACATTTTTTTCTGCATTTGCTTTTGCTTGGTTTGCTGCTTTTTTGCCTTCATTTACTCTTTCACCCCTTACAGAACTAGCATTACTCCTAAAATCTAAAATCTTTTTTTCCTGCAACTCCCTTATTTCCTGTTTTTTTGCAACCAATAACTTTGAAGAATTCCTTTTAGCATCATTTAGGATTTGTTCCTGTTCCCTTTTAGCACTTTCTATAATCTCTTCTGCCTTTTTTTCAGATTCCTTAATCTCAGTTAAAATTTCAGTTTCCTTTGTGATGTTTAGCGTTGCCATAATCATTAAAAATTGAAGGTTTAGAGTTAACTTAATAAAACGGGCTATATATTCTATAAAAAATATCTAGTCTTCTAACCTTAGTGTTACCATCCAGTCCATTATTACCTCACTTATTGTTATAAGATTATGCCTTATACGCGCCATATTATTGCTTTTTACATCCTTAACCTCAGGTTTTTTAATTGATGAGATAACCTTTGCAAAGTCAATCGCATATTTTTGATCAAGCTTTGAAGTGTCCTGCAGAATATTCTGCAAAATTTCTATTGGCTCTGAAACCTCATCAAGGAATTTCTTGTCGCTTTCGCTTAAGCGTATAAGGCGGTCTACCATTCTTTCCAGCTCTTTGGATATCAGGGAAATATAATAAAGGTCTATATTCTTTAATTTTGTAGTCCTGCCATAGGTTAAAGAGCCTATAACACACTTATCTATCAGCATCTTGCTCCTGTCAATCTCATCTTCATACCTTTCAATTAAGCCCTTATCATAATTTTTGCACATTACTATTATCATATTCTTTATCTTCCTTACCATGGTTTTTAGTAAAGAGCCTGGGTCAGAGACAGTAACAGTGCCATGAGAAGTAATCTGCTTTTTATCAATTTCAACAGATTCCAGGCTTATTAGCCTTTTTTGATCCAATAATTTGGTAAAGTCCATTTCCTTGTCCATATTTATCTCAAACGAAGCTACAGGATTAATATAAGCAGCTACGACCAGTTTATGTATTACTTCTGGCTGCTCTTCAGAAATATTGAATTTCAGGTGTTTTGGCTTTTGCTCTATTATCTGCGGAGAAATTATTAAAGAGCCATCGCTGCTAAACTCAATGCTTACCTTGGATTTAGAGCCTATATTGTGCTCTCTGCACCATGATGTTGGCAAGTAAACATAGTGCATGTCTCCTGTTTTTTGTATATTTCTTATTTCCACATATATCCCTATAGTAAGTATTTAGTAGGTATATATAAATATTTTGGTTTTATGTTTTGTATTTATACGTCAATAAGAACAAGGTTTTTATATGTGCCCTTACTTAAGGCTTTATTATGCAAGTAAAGGAAATAATGCATAGCGTAACGAAAATTCCTTCTGATAGCAGCATTACTGAAGCTGCATTAATAATGGACCAAAAGTCAATTGGCTCGGTTTTGATTGAAGAAAATGACGAAATCGTAGGTATAATGACTGAAAGAGATATTTTACGGAAAATTGTGGCTCAAGGAAAAAATCCCGATGAAGTCAGAGTAAATGGAATTATGAGCCAGCCTTTAATTACCATTGATGCAAATGAAGACATAGTAAAGGCCAGTGAAGAAATGGACAAGCGCAGGATAAGAAGGCTGGTAGTTACTGAAAACGGCAAAATTGTTGGCAAGGTAACTGCAAATAGTATTGCTAGGAACCTTAAATATGCATTAACCAGTTCTTCTCTACGTGCAAGAAAAGAGTACACAAGGCCTGAATATTAAATATACAGCCAAAAATAAAAAACTTATTATACCAATCTAATTTCTATTTTTAATTGTGCGCCAGTAGCTCAGCTTGGATATTGGATAACCAAAAAGAGCGACAGGTTCCTAACCTGTAGGTCGGGAGTTCGAATCTTCCCTGGCGCGTTCATATTACTAAAATGGCCCTCTCATTAGGAATACTATTCGGAATCATTGCAATGATTGGTTGGGGAGTTGCTGATTTTTTTGCAGCTAAAGCAGTCAGGAAAAGCAGTGTGTTCAAAACATATTTCTGGATTCAGGCAATAGGTTTAGTGATATATTTACTAATATTTTTGCTTTTTTTTAAACTTCCAGCTATTTCATTAATGACATTTGCATTAATTGTAATCTGCGCTTTTATTGGCATTACTACTGTAATGTCATTTTATAAGGGCCTGCAGGTAGGAATCGTTTCAATTATCAGCCCAATCGGAGCTTCTTATGCTGTTGTTACAGTAATCTTAAGTTTAATTTTCCTTAACGAAACAATAACCTCTTTCCAAGCAGTAGGCATAAGTTTGGTTATTCTAGGCGCAATTTTAACATCTTTCAAATTCCATGATTTAATAAGGTTAAAAGTAAAAAATATTGCAGCAGGTGTAAAATATGCTGTATTTGCAATGCTAGGGTGGGGTGTGCTTATGGTTCTTATTGATGTCTTAGTAGCAGACCTTGGCTGGTTTTTGCCGATTTTATTTATCGTAGCAGTTGAAATTTTTTATTTGCTTGCGTATTCTGGAGCGGCAAAGAAAAGCATTTCCTTTCCAAAAAATATTGCATTATTTGTAATTCTAGCTGCAGTTTTAGAAGTGATTGCGTTTTTATCTTTTGGATTTAGCATAACTTCAGAAAATGTGGCAATTGTTGCCCCGATTATCTCTGCTTTTCCTGCAATAACAATTATTTTGGCAAGAATATTCTTCAAAGAAATTTTAGAATTAAATCAAAGAGTTGGAATTCTTGCCATAATATCTGGACTGATTTTGTTAGCACTTTGATTTCTCAGCCGCATTTGCTCTGTAAAATAATCATTAACTGATTTCAACACAGGTTCAGTATCTTGTCCATGATGAGCAGATTTCAAATAAGCTTCTGCGGCAATCGCTTGTGATTCTGAGTCATTGATAGCAGGCATATCCCTGGCCAGTAATACAAGGTTTGGTCTGTAACAGTCTTCTGGAACAATGACTTCAAAACCTGCCTTTTGTATGGAATCATACTCCTGACCTTTACTTGCTAATTCTGTAAAAACACCCAGCCAATCATTACTTGAGTATATTGAACCCTCTTGCAACACTTTTGACACAGCATCATACATCTGTGTTAGAACAGAAAAATTAGTATTGCCCTGGGACACTTCTTCATTATGGACTCCTTGATAAATAACTGCCATTCCTTTTTTCCAATAACCGCTGTTTATTTCAACTATATCAGAAAGCGGAATAATTTGGGTATTTGCGATTGCTACTGGTTTCTTAACTTTATCTACTACGGTAAAAGCAATATATCCTGACTGCTTGCGAAGATGGTATTGTGTAACTACTTTGTCCATATTATTAAAATCCTGGAAAAAACCTTCCAGACTTGATGCATTTTTTCTGGCATATGGTTCTAAAATTGTTTCCCATGCATTCCTGAGTTCTGAGCCATTTGGTATATGAAGAGAAAGTTTATCTCCATTTGGAGACATGATTATGATTTTTTTCATAGCTTTCTCTAAACTTTCCTCATTTATGTAAAATTTTCCTTCAAGAATTTTATTAGACATATTTCCTCCAATAATTTTATTTATTTTTATTCTATTCTTGATATTTTTAGAAATGAAAATCCGTTTATAAACTTTTTTCTTTCATTGCCACTATAAAGTAAAAATAGAGAATTTATTTGACAAATTTCTTTAGTATTTCCATTATCTTCTTCCCGTCGACTTTTCCTCTATACTTACCCATAAGAATTCCCATATAAGCTCCTATGTTTAGACCTTTTTTCTTGTCAATCAATTCTTTAATTTCCTTTTCTATTGTTTTTTCAGAGACTCCTGTAAATTCCTCTAATTTGATTTTTTCATTTTTTATTTTTTTGATTAACAAATCAATAATTGCTTCTTTTGCTATCTTGCCTTTGTTAAGATAATCCAGAACTTCTTCAAAATGCTGATCTTCTAATTTTGAAATATCATGCTTGAATCTAGTTTTGATTTCCTTTGGAATATTTATCAATGTGTTTGCAATTGTAATTGGCTCTAATTTGCTGAATTTTTTTACTAATGCTTCAAAAGTTTCGCTGTGAATAAGTTCTTTTGCAAATTCTTTTGTAATATTATATTTTTTCTCTAGCTCTTCTTCTTTATGTGATAATAGTTTTGGCAAATCTTTTTTCAGATTGTTAATGTAGTCTTTTTCTACCTTAATGTGAACAACATCTGTTTCTGGATATAATCTGTCTGCACCTGGCATTGGCCTCAAAAAGCTAGTTGTAAAATCAGGCTCTGCCTTTCTAACTTCTTCATTTAGTTTTTTATTTTGTTTTATCGCACTTAATTGTCTGTTAATTTCATATTCAATTACTTTTGGTATGCTTCTTAAATCCTGAAATCCTTTTATTTCTGTCCTTGCTCCGTCTTTGATCGATACATTGACATCTTGGCGTATTGTTCCCAAGCCTCTTTTTACACCAACGCTTCTCAAAACCATTCCGATATATGCAGCTGCTTCTTTTGCATGCTCTGGGCTTTTAATGTCTGCATTTGTTGCTATCTCTATTAATGGAATTCCTAACCTGTCTAACCTGTACTTAACAAAATCCTTGCCATCCTCTAATTTTTGCGCAGCTTCTTCTTCTATGCAGATTGTTGGTACTCCAACTTTGCCTTGAGATGTTTCAAGATAACCATCAGTTGCAACTAAAGCAGTTCTTTGAAACCCAGAAACATTGCTTCCGTCAACAACTGTTTTACGCATTACCTGTATTTCATCAACAATTTTTGCATTAAGCAATAAAGCAACTTTTAATGTTGTTTCTAATGAGTGTTTATTCAGCTCATGCGGAGGTTCTTCATCGCATTCAACTAGGCAAGTATCTGCAGAATCAGCTTCGTAAATGATTTTTTTTCCTTTTTCCATCTCGTGCTTTGCAGCAATATCTATCTTCCCAGTTTCACCAGCTACTGCCCTTAATCTTCTTTCAAATTTTACATCCGGCTCTTTATTGGAATTTAAAGTAGGACAACTACAGAATAGTTTTTTGCCTTCAAGCTGCTGGTGTATCTCTAAACCGCATTTAAAGCCTAATTTTTGGTAATCTGGTTCCATATTTTAAGTTGTATAATTGTTGTTTAAATAAATTATTGTTTTTATAGCAAAACCTATATAAATAAGTCCCCTAACCAAATTATTGTGATAAAATGGGTGGTGTAAACACTGAATTAATAGACATAATTAGCATGTCAGATATAGCTTTGAAGGATTTTTTAAGAAAAAATGCTATTTCTCTAAAGGTTGATGAAGCAAGGAAAATTGTTGATTTAATCGGAAGGAATCCTACTTTAACAGAGCTGTATATATTCAACATTCAATGGTCAGAGCACTCCAGCTATAAAAGTTCAAGAGCAGTCTTAAAAATGCTTCCTACGCAAGCTCCAAATGTTATTTTAGGCCCTGTAGAGGATTCCGGAATTGTGGAATTAGGCGAGATAGATGGGGAAAAATATGGAATTGTTGTGAGTATGGAATCCCATAACCATCCTTCTCAAGTTGTTCCATATGAAGGCGCTGCTACCGGTATTGGCGGAATTTTAAGGGATGTTTTATGCATGGGAGCTAAAATAATTGCTACTGCTGACCCTTTAAGGTTTGGAGACCCTTATGGCAAGGAAAAAAATAGAGTAAGATATATTGCAAATGAGGTCATTAATGGCATTGCTGGCTATGGAAATGCTGTCGGAATTCCAAATTTAGCAGGGGATGTTTATTTCAATGAAAGCTTTGATGATAATTGCCTGGTTAATGTTGTTTCTTTAGGAATTGTAAAGGAAAAAGACATTATACACAGCTATGCTCCAAAAAATGCTGATGGATATGATATTATAATAGTTGGAAAGCCAACTGACAATAGTGGTTTTGGAGGGGCTGCTTTCGCTTCTCTGATTTTAGATGAAAAAGAAGAAGAATATAACAAAGGAGCTGTCCAAGTTCCTGATCCGTTTTTGAAAAATGTCTTGATAAGAGCAACTTATGCAGTTTTTGATGAGGCAAGAAAACAGAATGTTGAATTGGGGTTCAAGGATATGGGCGCAGGCGGCATAATGTGCGCTTCCTCAGAGCTATGCGCAGATGCTGACTTTGGAGCAGAAATTGATTTGGATAAAATACATGTTTCAATGAAAAATCTTCCTCCTTACATTATTTTTTGCTCTGAAACACAGGAAAGATTTACATGGATAAGCCCGAAGAAATTTACAAAAACCTTGTTGAAAATCTACAATGAGGATTTTGCTTTGTCAACAATAGCAGAAAATGCCAAAGCATCAGTAATTGGAACAGTAACAAAAAATCAGGATTATAAAATTAAACATAAAGGCAAGGTTGTTTGTAATGTCCCTATTAATGTTGTAACCAGAGGCATACAATACCAAAGGGAAGCCATAAAATCATCAAGGGATTTTAAGGAGACTGATTTAGAAGAGCCTGAAAATTGCAGTGAAACTGCATTAAAAATTCTTGCTCACCCTAATGTCGCTTCTAAGGAAAAATGCTACAAGCATTATGACAGGCATGTTATGGGGAACACAATTATTGAAGCAGGCCAGGCAGATGCTGGTTTGCTAAGAGCTATGCCTGGAAGCAAATATGCAATTGCATTATCAGTTGATTCAAACCCAAAGTACGGAAGAATAAACCCTTATTTAGGCGCAGTAAATGCAGTTGCAGAATCTATGAGAAATATTGCAGCAATTGGAGCAGTTCCTGCTGCATTGACTGATTGTTTAAACTATGGAAATCCGGAAAAGCCAGAGCAATTTTATGATTTTGTTGAAGGCGTTAAAGGGATAAAAGAAGCTGCTGAAAATATTTATCTTAAGAATACAAAAGGTCCGGTTCCGATTATATCCGGAAATGTAAGTTTCTATAATGAAAGCTCAAAAGGAAGTTCAATTGATCCAAGCGCAATTATTGCATGCATTGGAGTCATGAAAAACTATGAAAAAGCAATCACAATGAAGATAAAAAAAGAAAAAACAAGCTTGTTTTTAGCTGGCGCAAGAAAAGATGAGCTTGGAGGAAGTGTTTATTATGAAATAAACGGAAAATTAGGGAAAAATGTCCCTGAAATTGATTTTGCTGAGCAAAGAAGCATGATTTATGCTGTAATTGACTGCATTCAAGATGGGCTATTGCTCAGCTGCCATGACATTTCTGATGGCGGATTATTTACTGCAATAGCTGAGATG
>JAZDMC010000003.1:0-3257 GCA_043801325.1 Candidatus Woesearchaeota archaeon
TTATTAACAAGTATTTATGATGGCATTCAAAGGCCTCTGCCTGTGCTAAAAAAACAGATGGGGGATTTTATCAAAAGAGGTGTTGATGCTCCTGGACTTGATCAACAAAAAAAATGGGATTTTAAGGCAACTGCAAAAAAGGGTGATGATATTAATGGTGGAAGTATTATTGGGGAAGTTGAAGAAACTCCGGGCATAATGCACAAAATTTTAGTTCCTCCAACCCAAAAAGGCAAGATTGCTGAAATAAATTCTGGAAAGTTTACTGTAAATGATGTTATAGGTAAATTAGATAATGGTTTTGAGCTAAGGCTTAAGCATAATTGGCCTGTTAGAGTTCCACGACCTTGCGAATCAAAGCTAAAGCCAGAGATGCCACTGGTAACTGGCCAGAGAATTCTTGATGCATTATTTCCAATTGCAAAAGGAGGTGTAGCTGCTATTCCCGGGCCTTTTGGAAGCGGAAAAACAGTTACGCAGCAGCAGCTGGCTAAATGGTCTGATGCAGATATTATTGTTTATGTTGGTTGTGGAGAGCGTGGAAACGAAATGACAGAAGTGCTAAAAGAATTTCCAGAGCTCATAGATCCTAAGAGTGGAAAACCATTGATGAACAGAACTGTGCTAATAGCAAACACATCAAACATGCCTGTAGCAGCAAGAGAAGCCTCTATTTATACCGGAGTTACAATTGCAGAATATTATCGTGATATGGGATATTCAGTTGCTTTAATGGCAGATTCTACAAGCAGATGGGCAGAAGCAATGAGAGAAATCTCTTCCAGGCTGGAAGAAATGCCGGGTGAAGAAGGATATCCTGCTTATTTGTCAACAAGATTAGCGCAATTTTATGAAAGATCAGGTGTAGCAATTCCTTTAGGAACAAAAAAACAGGGAAGTGTTAGCATCATTGGAGCTGTAAGCCCTCCCGGCGGGGATTTTTCAGAGCCAGTAACCCAGGGAACATTAAGGGTTACAAAAGTATTCTGGGCATTGGACGCAAAGCTTGCTCAGAGAAGGCATTTTCCCTCAATAAATTGGTTGACTTCTTACTCTCTTTACTTAGGCGCATTAGAACCATGGTATGCAAAGAATATTGCAAGTGATTGGAAAGAATTAGTTGGACAAATGATGAGCATCCTGCAGGAAGAAGAAAAATTGCTGGAAATTGTGCAGCTAGTTGGCTCTGACGCGCTGCCTGAAAGACAGCAGGTTACACTGCAGGTAGCAAGATTAATTAGAGAAGTTTTATTGCAGCAGAATGCTTACCATGATGTTGACACATACTGTGATTTAAAGAAAACATATAAGATAATGGAGTCAATAATGCAATTCTCAAAATTAGCAAATACTGCATTAGATAATGGGATGAGAGCCGAACATATTCTAGATACAAAATCAAAAGACAGGTTAAGCGAGATAAAATTTGTAAAAAACTATGAAACGCTGCTTGGAGAGATTATGAGCGGCATTGAGAAGGAGCTGAACGTAAAATGAAGGAGTACAGGACAATCAACAGGGTAGCAGGACCATTAATTTTTGTTGAAAAAACAGAGCCAATAGGCTACGCAGATATCGTAAAGATTGCATTGCCTGACGGTACAATAAAAACAGGCCAGGTGCTTGATACAAGCGATGATATTGTTGTTGTTCAGGTTTTTGAAGGCACATCAGGCATTGATGTTAATACAAGAGTCAAATTTTTGGGAGACAGTTTAAAGTTAAGCGTGGCAAAAGATATGCTCGGAAGAATCTTGAACGGCAGCGGAAAGCCAATTGATGGAGGCCCAGAAATAATACCGGAAAAAAAGGTAGACATTAGCGGAGCTGCTATAAACCCATACTCCAGACAGTCTCCTCATGATTTTATTCAAACTGGTATTTCAGCCATTGATACTATGAATACGCTGGTTAGAGGCCAAAAATTACCTTTATTTTCTGGCTCTGGATTACCCCATAATGAGATGGCATTGCAGATTGCACGTCAAGCAAAAGTTCTTGGCAAAAAGGAAAATTTTGTAGTTATATTCGCAGCAATGGGAATCACAAATGAGGAAGCCCAATACTTTATTGATGATTTTAAACAGACTGGTGCATTAGAAAGAAGCGTTGTTTTTTTGAACCTGGCTAACGACCCTGCTGTTGAACGTCTTGTTACACCAAGAATGGCTTTAACAGCTGCAGAATATTTTGCCTATGAGCATGATGCCCATGTTTTGGTTATTTTGACAGACATGACAAACTATTGCGAAAGCTTAAGGGAAATTGGAGCAGCTCGTGAGGAAGTCCCAGGAAGAAGAGGCTACCCAGGATATATGTATACTGATCTGGCTATGATATATGAACGTGCAGGAGTAATTAAAGGCAAGAAAGGCAGTGTTACACAATTGCCCATCTTAACTATGGTTGGTGATGACATAACACATCCTATTCCAGATTTGACCGGCTACATTACAGAAGGGCAGATTGTATTGTCCAGGGAATTGCATAGAAAAGGAATTTATCCATGCAATGATGTTTTACCTTCTTTATCCAGATTAATGAACTTAGGTATTGGCCCGGAAAAAACAAGAGAAGACCACAAGCAGGTTTCTGACCAGATGTATGCAGCTTATGCAGAAGGCTGTGACCTTAGAGGTCTAGTTGCTATTGTAGGAGAAGAGGCTTTATCTGAAAGAGATAAAAAATATTTGAAGTTTGCTGAAGAGTTTGAGAAAAGATTTGTTCAGCAGGATTCTAAAGAAGACAGGACAATTGAAATGAGCCTAAATCTTGGATGGGAATTGCTTAAAATGCTGCCTAAAACTGATTTAACCAGAATCAGCCCAGAGATAAGAGACAAGTATTATGGAAGTGGTGAAGTAAAATTAAAGGGGCACAAACATAACGTTCCTTTAGAATCACTGGAAGAAGATAAGATAAAAAAAGCCAAGTTGCACTAATCTTCAAAAAAGTAATTGCCCTTTCAAAACAAGAATTTTAAAATGTCACAAGAAGTAAAGCCAACAAGATCAGAGCTGATAAAGCTAAAAAACAGGATTAAATTAGCTAAATCCGGCCATTCCCTACTGAAGAAAAAAAGAGACGGACTAATTCTGGAATTTTTTGAGATTTTGAAAAAAGCTAAAACAGTAAGGGAAGAATTAGTCAATGAATACAGGATTGCATTGGAAAAAATGAACATTGCAAGAACTATGGAGGGAGACCTAAAAGTCAAATCGATTGCAATGGCAATTAAGGAAATTCCTGACATAAAG
>JAZDMC010000010.1:0-14195 GCA_043801325.1 Candidatus Woesearchaeota archaeon
CAAATGTATCGATATTGACAGAAGTTGGCTCTGCAACACCTATCGCATAGCTTAGTTGCACTTCACATTTATCTGTCAAGCCAGCTGCAACTAGATTTTTAGCAACATACCTTGCTGCATAAGCTCCGCTTCTATCCACCTTTGAAGGGTCTTTTCCAGAGAATGCCCCTCCTCCGTGCCTTCCTACTCCGCCGTAAGTATCTACAATTATTTTTCTTCCAGTTACTCCTGTATCCCCTTCAGGACCGCCAACAACAAACTTTCCAGTTGCATTAATGTGTATCCTTGTTTTTTCATCTAAAAAATCACTGCAAATAGGCTTTATGACGTGCTCAAATATCTGTCCCTTTAGCTCTTGTTCTGATACATCATCTATATGCTGTTGGGCTATGACAACTGCATTCAGTCTTTTTGGCTTGCCATCATGATATTCTACACTTACCTGGCTCTTTCCATCTGGTCCAAGGCCTTTAACAACACCCTCTTTCCTTACATATGCAAGCCTTCTTGTCAATTTATGTGCCATAACAATTGGAAAAGGCATAAGTTCTGGTGTTTCATTACAAGCATAACCATACATCATTCCCTGGTCACCAGCGCCTTGTTCCTTGCTTTCACTGGTTTCTTCAGTAACTCCTAATGATATGTCCGGACTCTGCCCGTGTATGCTTATCCATACTCCTGCATCATCGCAGTCAATTCCAAATTCAGGATCAGTATAGCCTATCTCCTTTAATGTCTGCCTTACAATCTTCTGGGCATTAGCCCATCCTTTTGTTGTAACTTCACCAGCAACATGAACTGTACCTGTTGTTGTCAGGCACTCTATCGCTACCCTGCTTTTAGGATCTTGGCTTATCAAATCATCTAGTATTGCATCGCTAATCATATCACATACTTTATCTGGATGCCCTTCAGTCACACTTTCAGATGTATAAAATTCAATTTTTGTCATGTTTAACCACCTTTTTATTTTCGTATAATCACATTATTCCTAAAAGCATATTAGATTTAGGTATTTTAGTGTTTTTTCTTTGAAATACTATAAAAACCTTATTGATAAAAATATTCCGAAAGGAATAAATACTATTACTTATTTCCTTATTGTATGCCATATGAATTAAGCGAAATCAAGAAAATAAGGAAAAGCCTTGGTTTAACACAGACAGATCTCTCAAAAAGAGCAAATGTTTCTCAAAGCCTGATAGCAAAGATAGAATCCGGAAAAATAGACCCTACTTTTACTAAAACTAAAAAGATTTTTGAGACATTAAGTGATTTGGAAAATAAAGAGGAAGTAAAAGCTGAAGAATTGATGAATAAAAAAATTATCAGTGTTGCTCCTGACAATGACATTAAAGAATCAATAAACAAAATGAAAAAATTTGGTATTTCCCAGATGCCTGTAATAGATGATCATAAGGTAATAGGCCTTGTATCAGAATCAACTTTATTAGATGCATTAATGAGCGAAAAGGGCAAAAATATAGCTGATATAATGGAAGAGGCTCCTCCGATAGTCTCGAAAAGAGCCTCTATACAAATAGTTTCAAACTTGTTAAAGCATTACCCAATGGTTTTAGTTTCTGAAAGCGGAAAGTTAATTGGATTGGTAACAAAAGCTGATTTGTTAGCTAAGTTGTATAAGGGTTAGTTATTCTAAATCCCTAATCTTCCCAAACCTATACATCTTATCTGCAACAATAACAACATCAAAACTTTTCAAATTTTGCTTTAAAAATGGGCTTAGAAGCTCTTCTTTTATTACATCAGTCCCTTCTGTAACTAAATTAAATGATGGCTGGGCAATTAAATTCTTATTTTTCCATTTACCTATCAAATAAGCCTTAAACAACTCAGCTCTTGGGCCTTCTCTTATAGAAACTGCAGGATGCTCATGGCCAATGATTATTGTTTTTACGCCGTTTAATAAAGCCTTTGAGGGAATTTTGTTTCCATGCGTTACCAATATTTTATTTCCAATACTATTTTTTCCATTAATTATTTTTTTATTATTTATTTTTAATTTTTTTTCAATTTCATTGTTAATATTAATCTTTTTTATTGTTTTTTTATCAATCATTGGAATTTTTTCTATTGTACTAATTAAATAATGCTCAACGACCTTAATGTTCCTTTTCTTTGCTATTGGCCCTAACATAGTGTCATGATTGCCTTTAACCAGTATAATTTCCTTACAATGCTGTCTAAAGTAATCCAACAGCTTTAATGTATGACGCCATTCCTGGTCAGAAATAGCGCCAAACTCATGTTTTATGTCTCCATTGACTATTATTCTGTCAATTTTATGGTTTTTCAGTTTTGAGAATATGTTTTCAATGCGTTTCATTATCTCCTGGAACTGGAACCTTGGAACCATTACACCTTGTTTATTCAAAGCTTCTTCATAGCCAATATGAAAGTCTGTAAGAATAAGTGTTTTATTGATATAAATAGCCAAGTCTATAAGTTCTATACCATTAAGAATCTTCATAAGAATAAGTATTCTCTAAAGGTATAAATAACTTATTAAGAAAAAAAATAAAAAAAATAAAAAAAAGATTTTATTGGTTCTGTCCTAAAGCCCATACATCTTTTAATCCAACAATTACAGTTGCTGGAACGACAAATGCCAAGATATTAGAAAATATACCTTGTAGGTATTGTCCAATGTATTGTACTCCGGCTAGGATGCCAGATGCACCGCCTGCATATGCGGCTATTATCAACACTGTTGCTACTAGCATAAACTCTTTTGTCTCTTTTCCAGTTACATTCAGGAATCCTGCTATCAAACCTAGTACAACCATTAGTGATACTAGCCATGGTGTAGTAGATCCTAAATTTGCTGAAAAAAGGCCAAGTACAACAGCTATTATTACTCCTCCTATGAAGGAATAATGGCCGATTTTTTTCTCCATTTGGTCTTACCTCCGTTTGTTTTTTATTACCATTTTGCCCGGTTATAGGCATTGATAATCAATAATAGCGTAGCAACTATATAAACTTTTCGGTTATTGATAATCAATAATAGTAATCTTTATATATAACTAACAGTTGTATATTCTTTATATCCTTACTATAGGTGGGTAAGATGTTTAACTTAGAGATTGAAAATAAAATCATTGATTTTGTCAAGAAAAGCCCAATAGGAGTTACTTCTTCTGATATTGCTAACTATATAGGTCTTAACAGGATGACAATAACTAAATACTTGGCAATTATCAAAGAAAGGGCCTTAATTGATTTTAAACAGTTTGGAATGGCTAAATTGTGGTATATTCCAATAAACCTAAGTAAAGAGAGCTTTTTCAGCAAAATAATTGCTAATATATCCAATAATATGCCTAAGGAAGAGTTTAGAAACCTATTTGAAAATGCTGGAATAAGCCTTGGAGAGGATATTAATCAGATGTATCTGAATTTTTATGGGGTTCAAAAGCTGAGTTTTGACCAAATTTCAGATGCCTACACAGATATTGGAAAAAAACTTGGGGGAAATTTCAAAACAAAATTAGAAGCTGAAAAGATATCTGTTGAGATTACCCAATCTCCTTTTGAAGGAAGCAGCAAGATGATGAACATTGCACTAAGTGCGGTTTTTGCAAAAATTGCATCTTCAAACTTGGGCTATGCAAGAGCTGTTGTTTCAGAGCCTAGTGAAAGCGGAAATGTTGTTGTTAATGTTTATTTGAAGAAGGAATAATCCTGCAATAAAACATAAACTTATTATATACTGATTTTTAAAACAATATTATGAAAAAGAGGTGTAGAGTGAACAAGAGAGGGTACTTTTTTCTTCTTGATTCTGTAATTGCTTTAAGTGTGCTTGCAGTAGGAGGTTTCTTGATATTTGCATCATATACAAAGACACCATCAACAGAAGAAGCAACAATATTGTCAGAGGATGTGATGGACTTTTTTGCAAACAACGAGATTAAAGATGTAAACAACTATTATTCCGGTGTTGGAGGTGAACTATGGAATCTAGGGCTAATAACAGATACAGAGACTACTTTACTGCAGCAAGTGGGGATATTTTACGCGCGAAATGAACTTGATATAGCTGAACAGTTCATAGCAGCTTTAACAAAAGATTCCTTTCCATCACAATATACTTTTGAGTTTTGGATAAATGGCAACTTATTGTATCCAAAAAATCCTTTTCCTGAGCACTTAAAGTCAAAAAATACTGCAAAAGCCCTTATACCATCTAAAAAAATTGTGTATGGGATTTTAGACAAAGAAACCGGAGAGATGTTTGGCCCTTACAATGCGGAGGTAATAGTATGGAAGTAAGACTGCTGGGAAAAAAGGGAATGTTCCTGACATTTATCTCAATAGCCATCATAGCAGCAGTTATAATTATTTTTACACCATCTGATATAAACTTAAAAAAGGATATGTCCTCAATCAAAACCAGAACCTCTAGGGTGAATGATTATGTTTTGGATTTGGAAAATGTTTATCTGGAAAGGGCACTGCAATCAAGCGGGACAAAAACAATAATGTCATTGATTCTATATATGGACAAGACTGATAGTTTTCTAACAGATATTGATGCTAATTTTACCGAGGTCCTGCTAAAGGGCACTATAGGCGGAACGCCCATAGATGATATTACAGGCCAGAACATAATGAAAGATAATACATATATTAACTGGATAAACAGGATAATAAACATATCCAGGTACATGTTCAACATAGACACAAGTTTTGATATACATGGCATTAAAATATACCAGGTAAGGCCGTGGCTTGTTAATGTTGAGGCTAATATCTCATTCATGGTTTCTACAGAAACTGCATCCTGGGCTAAGAACAGCGTAATAAAAACAGAGATAGGGATTGAAAAGTTTTATGATCCATACTATCTGGTGAATACCAATGGGGCTTATGCAAATAAAATAAGGAAATCTGGGACAATTTCTGATGAATGGAATGTTGATAAAGTAAAAGACTTCATAAGAGATGGAAATTATACCCATTGGGAAAACAGCAATGCCCCTAGTTTTTTAATGAGATTTACAAATGATATTTCTCCGTCAAGCTGCTGCGGCATTGAAAGCCTTGTTAATCCAAATAATCCTGCTATTTCAAATCAGGATACAAGCTATGCAGATTACCTTTATTGGAGCACTACTCCTGACTGCGATAGCTTTACCCTTTACAGTATAAATAATATAAATGCAGAGTTTCCTAACTTTAAGCTTGATCCAAGCCATGTAACAAAGTATAACCTTGCGGATGAGGCGCAGCAAATATGCCCCTTATTATGATGATACTACTCAAAAAACATAAACAAAGTTTTTATACCACCAAAATCAATTTAACTTTAAGATAGCTGAATTTATATAAAATGGATAATCCTGTTTTAAAAACAAGCGCTGATGATTTGTATGAGCTTGTAAAACTGAGAAAGAAAATATCCATAGAAGACATTGCAAAATTACTGAAGATTCCAGATAAGACAGCACAGGCTTTAGTTGATTTCCTTGTTGAGGAGAAGGTATTTGGAATGGAGTACAAGTTCACTACCCCTTATGTATACCTAAACAAGGAGGGAAAACGGGCTGGCTTAGAGGTTGCTCCTGTAAAAAAACTTGTGACAAAAGATGATTTTTTTCAAAAAGCAAAAAGATGGAATATGCCCTATGAAAGGGTAAACAGCCTATGGATGAAATATATTCAAGAAAACCTCAATTTAATCAGGGAAGATTTTTATAAAAAGGCGAATGCGCGGAACATTCCACAGGAAAAAATAGAAGGCCTGTGGAAAAGGTATATGGATCATCTCAAGTAAAATGGATGTCGACGAATTCCTGGATAAGGAGACCCAAATAGAAAAAAAAGAGGAGATAGATGAAAAAGCTATTCAGATTCCTAAAGAAGACAAGGAAAACATTAAAAATTATTTTGAGATTTGGAACAAAATTTCAGAAGCAAAATTCAAATGGGACAGCGAACTGTATGCAGAGGTTAGTAAAGCAGGAGAAGATATAGAGAAAAAATCAGGCAAATTATTGTCAACAATAGAAAGAGAAAAAAGCACAATAAAGCGGCTCATAGGCAAAGTTGTTGAGGAACTTAAAAATAAAAACTATGACTCTGCAACAAAGCTGTATTCTGAAATAAGCGATATCAGAAATAATTTTCCTGAATTTTTTCTTGAAGAAAGGAAGGAAATCAACAAAGAAATTTTTAGGCTTTATGAAAAACTCCATGATGAAATAGACCTAAAGTTCATAAATGACTTCAAGAGTTCTATTGCGCAAGTGGATGACTTTATCAGCAGCTCTTATTCCAGTCTTGATGCAGGAGATGCAGACAAAGCAAAACTTCTCTACGGGAAAGCGCTTGAAATCTATAAGGATCTGCCTAATGGCTTTTTGTCGCGAAAAATGGAGCTTGGCACATGGCTGCTTAACCTTTACAAGGATTTGAGCATACGCACACAGATAGAAAACCTTCAACAGCAATTGTCTAAAAGCGGGAGTTACAAACAGATTAGCGAAGATGAAAAATTAAAGGATTTACTGGAAGTCATAAAATACAGGAATATTGAAAGAGGAAAAATATCAGAAAAAAAGGCTTCACTCTCAGAGTTAATGCCTGTTTCAGATGAGGAAGAATATCATATACAAGATAAAGCTCTTTTAAGCAGGCTTATAGTTAGGAAAATGGAAAGGGCAAGAATAAATCAAAAGAAAGGGCTTTATTTGGAAGTAAAAAAGAACCTAGACTCAATTCTTAAAGTGGATCCTGACAATATAGAAGCAAAGGAAATGCTTGATTCACTGCCTGTTCAATATTGAAATATTCCCGACAATAAAAACGAAAACATTTATATTCTCAGAATGCATAATAGCATCTAATTTGAAGTATTTAGAATGCCGGAAAAGGAAGATATTGAGGAGCTGAAAAAGGAATTAAAGAAATTAAGGCCCAGGGATAGATTAAAAAGATTGAAGGAGCTGGGTGAAAAAAGAAAAACAGAGATGACTGATATAGAGGAGCTTATAAAAGATTCAGAAAAAGATCTCAAAACAGAAGAAGTTGCAGAAGAAATTACGCCAGAGCAGGAAGAAGTTGATATTGGACGATTGTTTCAAGAAGAATCTGAACAGCTTGAAAGAACCGTGAAAAAAGACGCTCCTGAAACAGAGACAGAAAATCTGGGATATCAAGTTTTCAAGCGTGTCTATAATGATTATGCTACATTGCAAGAAATTGCATATGCAGGTATGGAAGGCTCCTTAACATCTGAGCAGATGGATAAAGTTGATAAGATAGGAGAAAGGCTTGACAGAACAAAATATCAGTCTGCAGGCCAGGAAGTTGCAAATATGCTGGTAGCAAGCAGGTCTACATTGTATAAAATCAAGAAGTATGCTGGTTTAGAGTAATATTTGATTATGCTGAAGCTCTTTTTAATGCCATTAACGGCTGGTAAATTGTCATAAGACACATTGTCCTATATTTTTCCCATTCTTTTGAATCAATGTTAGAGCCAAATGGCGGCACAAAGCCCACATCCAATGACATTTGCTCCCCAACTACAAAATATTTGAAATGCTTTGCTGATTTTTCTATTGTTTCTGTGCTTACCATTTCCCTGCTGCTTTCTCCATTATTCCTTGCAATCTCATTTGATTTTTCAGCAATTTCATGCATGCTATAGGCTTTAAAAGCTCCCAGATAACCCCATATTTTATCGTAATTAGTATATTTATTTACCTTAGAAATTCCATAATGTTTGCTTATGGTTCCGTAACCGCCGTTTACAAGAACGTTTTTTTCATCTTTGATTATTTTTTCTTCACTGCTCTCTTCCAGAGTTTCTTCTTTTAATGTCTGCCCTTTACTTTCATTCTTAACTTCGTCCAATGCAGAGTTTATTAAAATAGAAGAAATGGAAAAATTGGAGTTTTGTATCTTCCTGTTATCCTTGTTGCTACTCTTGTTTGCCCCTTTTTTCTGTTTTACTTCAATAAAATTCTTTAAAATTAACTCTGTCAATGTTTTTTTTATGCTGCTCAAAAAACCACCCTTTGGATATTATATCCAACCAAAATATAGCAGATATAAATACTTTTCTATTATCAAAAACAATCATTGCAGAAGTTATTTCAGCCTGTGCATTACATTTTTTAAATTGTTATCAACATTAATCGCAGCTGCTAATGCCCCATGCTCGGCCAGCTTGTAAGAATCCGCGTAAGTTACTATTACCAAATCATTTTTGCTTAAATCAAATTTGCTTTCTATCTTAGTAAAATCCTGCTTATAGTTTGAGTCACAAAGTTCCAGCTTTTTGCCATAATTAAGTATAAGCGCGCCATCTGCGCCATTTTTGACAGCTTCATCTCTTAACATATAAGATTTACCTACACTATTTGGATTTTTTATATGGACTGCTATCTTTTTTTTATTCGGAAGAACGTCAATTGACTCAACTTTTTCTATATTGATATTATTTCTTATTTTTTTTACAATGGCATTTCCATCTGCACTTAAATAATGCCCCTGCTTGTTTGACTCCAAGAGCTTATGTTTTTTTAATATATCCAAAATAGCCCTGATAGTTCCTTCCCCCAAGTCTAAAATTTTTGAAAGTTCGGAACGGCTTACTGGCTTTTCTATTTTCAATAAGCACCTTAGAATATCTATTTTTGTGAAATTGGATAAATTTCCGACCATGCCTGGAAATTAAATAGAGAGTGTATTTAAGTTTTGCTGTTGGGAATAACAAAATATAAAAAGCAGTTCTTTCTTGGTAGTGTATATGAAGCCTTATGTGTTTAAACAGATAAAACAAGAGTATGATAACTTTTACAGAAGTTTGTTGAAAAGCGGAAAGCTTCCATTAAAAAGCACTGGAAAAGGCTTTTGGGGAGGAGTTATAGCAGATGAGGTTTACGAGGCTTTTAAAAAAATAGGCCTCCATAAGCACAAAAACTTTATTGATTTGGGCTCAGGTGATGGCAAGGTTGTTTTGACAGCAGCTTTGTTCTGCGACAGGGCAGTAGGAATTGAAATAGATAATGACCTATACAGGAAATCAATAGAGATGCAGAGAAAACTCAGCATACCAAATGCAATTTTCTACAATAGTGATCTTTATGAGCAAAGCGTATCAGGATATGACTTTGTGTTTGTTTACCCAGACAGGCCAATGCACAGAGGCATGGAGAAAAAGCTGCTGAATGAATTGACAGGAAAGGTGCTGCATTACGGCTATCATTTCCATCCTGAAAACCTTAACATGGAAGATAGATTTGTGGTAAATGGAAATTTGTTTACGATTTATACTAAGTAAACACCATAACCCCCATATTTTTAAGAATTTTATTTCCAAGTGTTATTTTGTTTTTATCAATAATCTCAATTTCTTTATTTTTGTTTAATAAATTTGATAATTCGTTGTTCTCCGTAGACAAAACCTTGTTGAATTTCAAAATGTTATTATCCAATTTATAATCTTTTAAAATAAAAACACCATTATTTTCCGTATATAAAACAGGGTTTTTGAGCATTGTTTCGAATTTATCTGCTAAGCCTTTGGAATATTTTTTCATGCATTCAAGGTTTGCTTTTGCTATTCTTATTGATTCCTCGCAATGAAAATTATGGGGGAAATGGCTTAATAATGCAATGTCAAAATATCTTATTGCATAGTTAGTATAGAAAGGAAATTCAAATCCTTCTGAATTATTTAATGCAGGCAGTATATAGTCATTCTGCAGTTTTTGCTGTTTTTCCCTGTTTTCAATGAAAAAATCAATGCAGCATTTAGGATAACCTAAAAGCTCTCCAATTGTTTTGTCATCATTCCTGCTCTCCAATAATTTAAGAAATTCTGCCTTGTTTTTGTCTTTTGAAATATAAATATGGCATAATCCTGAATTTGGGTAATTAATTGGGACTTTTTTCACTATGTTTGAATATCCTGCCTTTCCCCTATCTGCTATTTTTATTACCTTAAAATTTGAGACCTCTAAATACAGGTTTTCTTTTGCGCAAAATTCTTTTATTTTCTCCAGCTCAGCTTCATTTGCATCCAGCCTTACTGTTTGTTTAACATTATTTAACAGATAGAGAATTTCCAGTGATCTTGTATAGTTGCTGAATGTTTCCAATAACCTTTCCATATATTGCATATAAACAGGGTTAAATTAAATATTTTCTGTTTGCGCCAAACTTGTTTGGAACACTGAAAATTCCAACTAAATCTTATAAAATTTGGGATTTTAATTTTATCATTCAAAAATAGTCATAAATGTTTATAAATTTCTAATAGAAGTTCAGTTATTATGAAGTTTGATTTGCCTAAAAGCAGCCATCCTAATCTCGAGAAGTATGAAAAGCACGAGATAGACTTGTCCTACAGGTTTGCAAATGATATGTACAAAGAGATGGGCAGCCTGATAAGAGGCGTAATTATATTTGGCTCTGCTGCAAGAAAAAAAATAACTGTAAGGAGCGATATAGACATCCTGGTCATTATCGACGACACCACAATAAGCCTGAGCCCAGAGGTAGTTGAAGCCTATAGAGTTATAGTCAATAAGACAATTGTAAATGTTTCAACAAGGCTTCATATAACAACTCTGAGGTTTACATCTTTCTGGGACTATATAAGGAATGGAGACCCAATTGGCATTAACATATTAAGGGATGGAGTTGCCTTAATAGACTCAGGATTTTTTGAGCCTTTGCAGGCTTTATTGAAAAGAGGAAAGATAAGGCCTACTTCAGAGAGCATCTGGACTTATTACATCAGGGCTCCAAACACACTGCATAACAGCAAGTGGCACTTGCTGCAAGCAACTTTAGATTTATACTGGTCAGTCATTGATGCTGCACATGCAGCTTTGATGAAGCATGGTGAAATTCCTCCAACCCCGGAGCATGTTGCAGATTTGCTGGAAGACAAGCTTGTAAAGAAAAAACTTCTTGAGCGAAAATATGTGGACATTATGAGGCATTTCTACAAGCTTATGAAGATGATAACGCACAGGGAAATCAAAGAAATAAAAGGAGAAGAGTATGATAAGAATTACAAAAGAGCAGAAGATTTTGTTAGTAGGATGAGAGAGTTTATTGAATAGTAAAACATTTTTAAACAAATACCAATTCTTTGTTTTTATGGGCTTTCAAAAGGAAAAAGAGGAATTTCTTAGGAAAAAAGACAAAAGCAAGAAAGGGAGTATAGACAACAAAATAAAAAAGTTAGCAGGTAATATAAATTCTCTTGATGATTTCTATACAACGAGCAGCTGCTCTGGAAGGATTTTATTAGTAGCAATCCCAAAATCAAATAAGAAAAATGAGGTTGAGTATTTGTTCTGCTCCCACAAAAAAATAAAATATGCAGAAATAAAAAAAGTAATTGGTTCAAAACTGCCAAAAGATGATGTTTGGTTTAAAGTACAGCCAGTTATTCTGCATGTAGCTTGTAAAAATATAGATAATGCTAAAAAATTATTGAATTTAGCTAGAGATATCGGCTTTAGAAGAAGCGGAATCATTTCAATACGGAAAAACCAGATAATAATGGAATTGATAAGCACAGAAAAAATAGAGGCTATTGTAAGCAGGAAAGGAAAGTTAGTGATGGATGAAAATTACCTTAAAGTTCTTGTTGAAGAAGGCAATAAGAAACTAGATAAGACATGGAGAAAAATCAATAGATTTAATGATAACTTCACTTAGGGTATGTTAATCTAATGTGATATCGGGCATATTTTTTATCTCCTCCTAGCACTATATCTATGACTTTGGCTTCCCCTTTTTCACCAAAAGTCAATGTTTTCCCCACATATAAACTATTATCAGAAATGTAAGTTAAACGCACAACTTGGTCATTAAGATTTGTAAGATTGCCGGACCTATATCCTAATAGTTTTCTATTTCCTGCTGCTATTTCCTCTAAAAAACTTATTGTATTTTGTTCTGCTGTTTGATGTGATGTTTTCATTTTAATAATTTAATTATTATTTCTTCGCAATAAGCTTGGTAACTAAGAATACGGCTCCGCCAATTACAATTATATTTAGTATAATTACTGCAATCCAGAATATAGGCCTTTGTGTTAAAGAGGCTTCAGTTGTGGTAAGCCCTTTTAAAACAGGAACTTCTTCAGTTTCGGTTGTTTTATTTTCTGTTTCTTTGACAGCAGCAGTTGTTGTTTCCTCTATTTTTTCCTCTTCTATGGTTTCTTTAACGTCCCCGCAAGCTTCAACAACCAAGTTAACTGTTTTTGTTTCCCAAGGTATTTGTTCCTGCAGATATGCTTTTAGAGTTATTGGGTATGTTTTTGCTGCCATACTTTTATCAATGTTTATTATAAGCTTTTTTGTGAATTCATTATCAGTATCAAATGGGTCTTCTTCAAGTTTTATGCTGCTCTCTTTAGAATCTATATTCAGATCTTTGCTTATAATTTCCAGCATTGCGTTTTCTTCAATTGTTTTGCCTAAATTTTTAATGGTAGCTGTTAGTGTTGAACTTCCGGAACATTTTATTTTTTCAGGGAAAAGATAAGCGTTGCTTATAATAACATCCCTAGGTTCCTTATCAATGTCCAGCTTTAAGCTCATCTGCGCTGTGTGCTCATTTCCATTGTCGTCTTCCCCAAGAACCTCTATTATTATGTCATAGACACCTATATCAACTGACAGAGGCAGGTTAATTACCACATCAAGATCTTCATTGCTGTCTGGATCCATATCAAACTCCTTTGATTCCTCTTCAAGATCTCCGCCATCATCTATTTCTTCTATTGTAATTTTAACTGTTATATCGTTTATATCTATATCTTCTTTATCAGAAAAAGTGTTTTCTATGTTAAAGTTAAACCTTAATTCTGAGCCTGGTCCTGCATCTTCATTGTCAAAATTCAGTTTTTTTCCGTCATAAACATCCAAATCGCTTCCGCTCTTTGACTTTCTTGTATTAAGGAAAACATCAAGGTCTTCAATTATCAGGCCGCCGCCTACTTCAGCCTTTACATTAAATAATGCTTCGTTTAATTCTGTTGAAACAAGATTTACAGAACCCAAAGTAACATTGCCTGTTGAATAATCTGCTGGAATTGTTATATTGAACTTGATTGTTTCTGTTGTATTGAAGGCAAGAACAAAGTTTGTATTATTTGCTCGTAAATTAAAATCACTGTCACTGAAGCCAAAAGAAACGCCTGGAATATTTGCATTGCCTGTGTTAGTTATAGTAAAAGTTCCGGTATGAGTTGAATTGAGGCTTGCAAGTCCCAGATTCATTTCAGAAGCAGGGTTTGTGCTTACGCTGTAAGTTGGAGCCACATTGACGTTTATTGTGATTGTATCAGAATCAAAAAGATTAGATGTGGCATTTAATGTTCCAGTGTATAATCCTGCTCTTTTTTGGCTTGGTATGCTTGGTATTGTAACAGAGAAGTTTGCAATATAAGTTGAGTTGCCAGCCAAGTTTGTTATATTTTTGAATGAATTTAGGGTCAATTTATTTGTCCCATAACTCAATTGGGGGATTGTAAAATTTATATTAACTGCCCCTGTTCCGGTATTGCTAACTAAAAAGCTTGAATATGAAGTCTGGCCAACAATCCCATTAAGAGTTACAGAAGTGTTTATGATATCGATTGCAGCGCTTACACTTACTATGTATAAGAACAAAGCTAAAATTGATATTAGTAGGAATTTTCTCATCTTGACCAGTAGTGATATTATTCAAGAGTGGTTAATTTATATATAAATATTGTGTTTTTTTATAGTTTAATTACAGTATAAAGAAATTAACGAGAAGATCTGTTTTTATAGTTAAATACTTTTGCCAAATCAATCTTTTTTTCATCCTTGAACATATCATTTTTTACAGTGCTTTTGCTTTCTTCCTTAGATTCCATTATTTCGGCTGCTTCGCTCTTTATTTTTTCAATTTCTTCTTTTACCTGGCTTATTTTTTCAGGGTTTTTTTCAGCTTGCTTAATGTCTTCTTTTATCTCAATGATATCTGTGTTAAGGTCACTTAGCTTTTCCTTCTCCTGCGCTTCCACTTCTTCAGGTGTAACATTAACTTCCCTCATTAATTCGTTTAAAGATATATTCTGATGTTTTATATCAATATCCAAATTATGCATTGCTTGCTTTGTTTCGCGCACTGGCTGAGCCTCTTCCTGAGAAACATCTTCTTTT
>JAZDMC010000049.1:0-12130 GCA_043801325.1 Candidatus Woesearchaeota archaeon
AACCCTATAAAAACTTTATGGCGGATTAGAACTAAAAGAAAATATCCCACCCGCGGATTAAATGAGACTTTCTAGTTTCTCTTGCTTTCTTTTCAAATTGAATCCAATTTCTTTGTGAAATAATTTTAAATCATCGATTAAAAAAGCATATACATTTCTCTTTAATCCGTAACCAGAATAAATTTTACCTGTGATACCAAACTCTAACAGCATTTTTTGGATTTGTTTTAATCCCTTTAAATTTATGGAATATAGCTTAGTTATGCCTTTATTCCCTTGTTTGTATACGCTGCCTTCATCATCAAAAAATGCTTTAAGAAATTCTCTTTTAATTTCTCTAGATGAATTTAACAATTTTCTATTTATTTTCCAATCTTTTGAGAAATAAGAAGAATATTTTAATAAATCTTCGTAGACTAGTTTTGACCTCAATCTTACAAAAGGAATAAGTTTTCCTGTTTTTCCTGAAGGCTTAGAACCTTTCGTCAATTTCAAACCATATACTTCTACCATATCCTTTTCAAAAGAATTCAATAATTCTCTATCTGAAACTTCATACTTCATATTATAATCATGTCTGCTTACAAATGCACATCCATCACCTATCAAATGAGCTATTATTCTGGATTTCTCTTTTGTTAATTTTTCAAAACCAGATTTTAATTTTTTAATTCTCATAAAATTGACTTATTTTTGGAGAATAAAAAATTATTGGTTTTAGAAATAAAAGAGGAACCATGATTGTTCATAGTTCCTCTTAATCCCCACCCGCGGATTTGAACCACGAACCTAAACCGGATTTCTCTTTCGGTGTTGGCTGGCTCTCTATCATCCCTTGTTAGTACATAAGGTCATAGAGCGCATCTTTGGCTTGATATAATCACACAGCCGAACGCTCTAGCCGTTGAGCTAGGTGGGGGGGGTATGTTAAGAAAGTTATCTTTTATTTAAAAACCTTACTACAAATAAAGACCCAGTCCTGTTTCCCATCAATTACTTTCTTGATACTGAAATTATCTCTTATGTTCTGTTCAATCATATCAAAATTCTTTGTTCTTTTCAGGATGCTGAATGCAAAATCTTTTTTTCCTACTCTTTTTATCTCTTTTATGCTTTGCTCTATATTGTCAAAATTGTGCATTGAAGTGACTGAAATCACCTTGTCAAAAACATTATCTCTAAAAGGGATGTTTTCTGCCTTTGCAAGTATTGTTTGGCTTCCCAGATTTTGTTTTAATAACTCAACTGATGGATCTATCCCAAGAACCCTGCAGTTAAAGCCAGAAACACATGCCCCGCAGCCTACATCAAGCAGCAAATCAGTGTTTCTTATATTAAGAGCTTCTTTTATTATATTGTGCTTTATTTCCTGCTCTTCTCCGTAGAGTTCAGTATAGCCTTTTGCTATCAGTTTATAAAAATCCATATATCATGGGCATTTGTTGGTGTATATAATTGTTTTGTTGTTTTAGAAAAGAATAAATATAGGTTAGTTAAACACAAAGTTAGATAATTATTGAGGTAGAAAAATGAGCAGGTTAATGGTTTTTGGCATTGCCTTAATTTTGATAATTGTATCTGGATGCGCGCTTAATTCTAACGCTATAACATTTGAGCAGGGCGTTAAAAGAATAAATGAAATGGATGAAAAATTTGGCGCAACTATAAAGACACCCCCAAATTCAACTGAAAACATAGATAGCTTGCTTGCAGAACTTACAGGCTTTAGCGCAGTAAACAAGGACATACCTCTTTTACTAAGTTATCTTCTTGACTTTAAGATAAAAATGCTGGAAGCAGAAAAACTGCATACAGAAGGATGGCAGTGGGACAAAGCAAGCACAACTGAATATGGCTTTGGATGCAAAAAAGGCTCTGCAAGGATATTGAATTCATCAAAAATAAGGAATGCTTCAGCTTATAAGGGTTATGAAGCTATAGAAGCCCTGCAACTGCTTGTAGATGAGTTTCCCAACGAAGCAAAAGGCTTAGACCTATCTCAAAAAGATGTACTTTTCCTTAATGCTGCTTACCAACAAGTAGAGGATAAAGCAATAAAAGACGCGAAGATTGTTAGAAGCCTTTGCAAAGAGCAGATAGAAAAGCTTAATATTACTATATAGGTGATTGAATGGCATTTAAAAAACCTAACAGCATGGAAGAATGTTTGTATTTTACAAACAGGTCAATTGGAGAGGGATTTGCAACTGCATGGGCTTACAGGGGAACTTGTCCAAAGTGCAATACTCCTACAGTGGGGAAACCAATTAAAAAAAATGGTAAAGTAGACAAGAAAGCTGATGTTTATGAGTGTTCTACATGTAAATACCGGGAGTCTAATGAAGAGACTGAAGCAAAATTAAAAGTAGAAATCCAGTATAAATGCCCCCATTGCGGAAATGAAGGGGAAACAACAACAGAATATATGAGAAAAACTTTTGAAGGCGTTCCTTCTTATGTTTTTGAATGCCAGAAATGCAATAAGAAGATAGGGATTACTAAGAAGATGAAGAAGAGTAAGAAGAAAAAAGAAGATGCTAATGTGTAAAAAGAGGAGAGTAAAACCAGCGCATAATTCTGTTTTTTGTCCTGATTTTGGGTCTTGTTTCTATAGATACAGTATTTACAAAAATTTTAAATAAGATTAGTTAATGATAACTATTAATGACATCTAAATATAGCCATAAACAATCAAAAAGCAAGTATCTTGCGCATATGTATGATCCTGCTAAGTATTCATCTCCTTTAAAGAGGTCGATGAGCGGCTATGAGATGGAGATGTGCCTGATTACTGAAAAAGGTGATGTCAGCAATTCTTCTGAAACAATCATTGAGCAATGCAAAAAATTTGACAAAGATTTTCCAATAAAGAAAGAGGTGGGCAAAAATATGGTGGAAGTCATAGCTATGCCCTATGCAAAAATCCAAAAAAGTTCAATGTCCTTTATAAGGAATATCAGAAAAGTTCTTGATATATGTGAAAAGAACAATCTGTACCTGATGCCACTGGGGGCTTATCCGGGAACTTTTAAGGAAGATGTATGGAAGAAGAAAAGGTATCTCTATCCTGCAAAGGCTATTGGAGAAAAAAAATATTTTTATTATTATTCAAGGCTATACAGCTTCCATTACCATTATACTCTTCCCAAGGGCGTATTTGACAAAGAAAAAAAGGTTCTCAATAAAAAATCTTTCTCAAGAATCGGCAAAACTGTGCTTGACAGCTACAACCTGTTAATTGCTGCAGATCCTATAATCACAACTTTAGCGCAATCATCTCCTTTTGAAAGCGGCAAATATTATGCAAAAGATACCAGGATAATTTTTCTCAGGGGAGGGAGAAGGCTGAAGTTTGACGGCCTTTACAATGACCTGCAGTTTTTTGGCGGCCTGCAACCTTACAAGGAAACAATGTATGATCTAATATCCACTTTAGACAAAAAGGATAAAAAATTCAAAAAATTGCTGAAGAAGAGCGGGGCTCCGGAATCCTACATAGAAAACAAAGACAAGCTTGATTTAGTATGGAATCCTGTAAAAATAAATCGCTTGGGCACGATAGAGCAACGCGGCATGGATACAAACTATCTTGATGTTTCCCTTAGCATCTGTGTGATGATGAAATTCATCCTTAGGGCCATACATCAGGAATTCTACAATGTAGTGCCGTCAGATGTCGGGATAAAAGAGCCATTCAAGCTGGAAGGCAATGCCATCTTTATTCCTCCGCACTCTTATGTAAGGAACAAACTGCAGTACAAATCTGCATACTACGGGCTCTCTGATGAAAATATTTATAAGGCATGCCTACACTTCTATAATCTCGCCAGAAAGCTGGTTTACAAAGAATATTTGCCGATGTTGAAGCCAATAAAAGATATAATAAACAAGCGCGAAACTGTGTCTGATGATATAATTTCCTATGTAAAGAAAAAAGGCTACTCTATTGACAACAAAATTCCCCAGGAAATTTCAAGAAAAATAGCCTTATACCATTGCAAAAGGATGGTTAAAAACATGGAAAAAACCATGAAAAATTATGAAAATTTGGAGTTATAAAATGAGAATAGGATTATGGCTGCCATACAGGGAGAAACTGACTACAGTTACAGAGGAGAGGCCGGGCTATTTACTTAAGGAAGTGAGGGACAAGATAGTAACTTCTATTTTTAAGAAAAAAAATGTTAAGATAATTGATGACCTTGATTTCAGAAAAGCTATTATAAAAAATGGGTCTGCATACCTTAATGATTTCTGTTTTGATAATTTGGACGTTTTTTTCTGGATGGGAGAGCTTGGAAGATCTGAAAAGATGTATCCTCTTGAAGTCCTGCGGGCAATATCAAAAAAATGCAGAGTCATACATGACCCAAAAGCATATGAAATAGGGCTTGATAAGTTTGCTTCTCTTGAAATGCTTAGGGAAAATGGAATTAATGTTCCGGAAATAATGCTGATACCCCAAACTGGAATTGACCAGGCAGTAAAAGTATTCAGAAAATGGAAAGAAGCTGCAATAAAGCCAAGAACAGGATGTTATGGCATAGGGGCAATAAAAGTCTCTGACGAACAAACATTTGTTGATGCAATGGACTATGCCGCAAGAAATGATGTGCACTATATCGAAAAATTTGTTCCCAATGATATGAATAAGTGGATAGGAGTTAATGTTGTCAATGGAAAAATAATACACGGCTATGGAAAAGAACCCTCGCAAATAAAGAACTGGAAAGTCCAGGACCGCAGTAGAAGAGGGGGCCATATGATAATTAAAGTGCCTAACAATGAGCAGAGAAAAATTGCGCTAAAGGTTGGAAAAATAACAGGCTTAGGCATTTACGGAGCAGATATAATCCGGGGGCATGATGGGAAATACTATGTTGTTGATGTTAATACATTCCCGGGATTATATCCAGAGTTGCTTGCTAAAGCTGAAAACGACCTGTATAAGGAAATCGCTGATTATGTCATTGGAAAATAAATTAAACTAAATTAAGGTGTTATTTAAAAGTAGTGAAAAAAGGAAAGATTTAAATAACATTACGGACTAATTCTAGGTTATGAAGCAAAGGAATATACTTGATTTTCATGCACATATCGGGAAAGATAAAGATGGAACAGGCTTATCCATAGAGCAATTGCTCCAGTCTATGGAGGCATGTGGAATTACACACTCTGTGGTTTTTCCTTTCAATGAAAGAAAAACAACAGTTGAAGAGGCAAGTATGCAATTATACAGTCAGTCTCAAGGGCACCCACTGTACCCCTTCTTTAGGTTTGATCCAAAAGACATGACCCCTGAAAGACTGAAAGAAAGATTAAACAGTTTTTATGGGGTGAAGTTGCATCCCAGATCACAAAATTTTGATCCATTAGACGAAAGGTTTTTCGGTTTGTATGAAGTTATTGATGCATCTGGAAAACCCTTGCTTTTCCACAGCAGATACGAAGATGATCCTGATACCGGCATGATTAACCCCAATAGCAACCCTGCCAGGATAGCAGGACTAGCTGAAGAATTTCCGAGTTTAAATTTAGTTATAGGTCACTTTGGCAGTTACTCGGCATTTGTACGTAAAAAAATGGGAGATTGCCCCAATATCTATCTAGAAACTTCAATTGGATGGTCTACACCTACATTTATAGAACTAGTAGCTAATCAGGTAGGAGCCCATAGACTGCTTTTTGGTTCTGATTTTCCTTATTCATATAGCAAATCTCAAATCTTAGAGCTTGAGAAGATAACACTAAGTAATCTGAAATCAGCAGATAAAGAAAAAATTCTATATCATAATGCTGCCCATTTATTAATGATGGAATAGTCTCAGTATTTTAGTAAAATGGTACAACAATACAAGTTGGCAAATGATTTTAGAGCCCCACCTGGACAGCCCGAATGGTATCCTGGTGAAAGGCCTACTTTAGCTAGGGATGGCCATACCCATCACCTCATAGCACCAGATGAAAAGATACTGCCTGTAAAATGGAGCGGAGGCAATTTGTCTTCACTAATTGAATATGCCTCAGTTGTTGACGTTGATGGAAAGGAGAGGAGGGTAATTGATTATTATAACAGCAAGGGATTAAACTTATTGGGATCAGTTCTGATTGCAGCCTTTGGCACACACAGGGGGCCTCAAAGAGTAGCAAGGAAATTAGCAGATAATAAAATCTCTCCAATGGTTCTGACTGTGAAAGGCTATGTTAAAGGCGGCGCAGTAAACATAAACTCATATATATGGGATGAAGGGCATCTAGCTTCCCAGATAAATCCTGCACAGCAATTCAGTTCTTGCCAAATTGAAAAAAATGATTTTGTAACAGAATGCTGGGTGAACTTTTTTGCACCTTTCCAGGTTCCAGTAATTCACAACCAGCAGGGAATGAAAGAAGCTCTTAAGGATCCCACTAAAGGATACTATTTAGCAAAATTTGACTGGGCAAATAATGGGCCTGAAGTGAAAATCTATGGGTACAGCGGAGGCATGCCTGTATTAGTTAAAGACAACAAATATGCAATATTTGCTTCTCCAGACCATAAAGGCTATGACGGGAATAGAAACCTTCTTTTGCCTGACAAAGATTTTACACCTATTGAAATAACTGGAGCAGAAAAACTTGACCTTGCTGTGCAGATGTCGCAGATAGAGGCAATGGAATATGCAGCTGATGCTGTAAGAGAATTTTTGGGAATAGAGATGTATCAAGATACAACAGGGAACCATGAGTACAGACTAACTACAGAAGCTAAAGGAAGATTGCCTGAAATCAATGAAATAGTAAAAGGCATTGGAAAACAACCAACAGAAAAATTTCCTATGGTGCAAAACCCTTATGAAATACAAAATTTAAGAACTCTGGAGCAAATACTTAAAGGTGAATAAACAAGAACAGTATTTATTATGCTTATTCTACAACAACATTTTTAAACCTAAACTTTTTCTTTTCAATTAGGTGGTTTAATTCAAAGAACAAAGAATAATTGTGACATCAGCCCTCCCATACGCTAATGGGCCAATCCATATAGGGCATTTAGTAGAATATATTCAGACAGATATATTTGTAAGGTTCTTAAAATCAATAGGCAAAGATGTAGTTTACTGCTGCGCTGATGATACTCATGGAGCTCCTATTGAGATAAAAGCTTCTGAACTTGGCATAAAGCCAGAAGAGCTGATTGGGAAGTTTCATAAGGAGCATCAAGAAGACTTCAAAAATTTTCATATAAAGTTTGACAGCTATTATACAACAAACAGCAAGGAAAACAAATATTTTTCTGATTTATTTTTTGAAAAGCTAAAGAAAAAAGGCCTTATTTACAAAAAAGAGATAGAAATTACCTACTGCGAGCACTGCAAGAGAAGCCTGCCAGACAGGTATGTCAAGGGCAAATGCCCAAAATGCAAAGCAGATGACCAGTATGGTGATGTTTGCGAAGTATGCAATGCTGCATATAAAACAGTTGATTTGATAGATCCTTACTGCGTAACATGCAAAAACAAGCCTGTAAGAAAAGCTTCAGAGCATTATTTTTTTAAATTAAGTGAATTTTCAGGATTTTTGGGGAAATGGATTAAAGGAAATAAAAATTTACAGCAGGAAACAAAAAACTTTGTCTTAAACTGGATCAAAGAAGGATTGGAAGACTGGAACATATCAAGAGATGGCCCTTATTTTGGGTTTAAGATTCCTGGAGAAGAAAATAAGTATTATTATGTATGGTTGGATGCTCCAATTGGTTATATCTCAAGTTTAGCAAATTATCTAAGCAAGGATACAAAGAAAGCAGAGGAAGAGTGGAATAAAAGCAGTATAATCCACTTTATCGGCAAGGATATAATCTACTTCCATTTCCTTTTCTGGCCAGCTATGCTTCATGCAGCAGGTTTTAAGCTTCCTGAAGATATAGTTGTACATGGATTTTTGACAGTAAACAAGGAAAAGATGTCAAAATCACGTGGAACATTCCTTACTGCAAAAGAATTTTTGGAAAAGTATGATGCAGAGCACTTGAGATACTATTACGGCAATGTCTTGTCTAAAAAACTTGCAGATATAGATCTAAATCTTGATGAGTTCAGGGAAAGAATAAATAATGAGCTGGTCGGAAATTTGGGAAATTTTTGCTACAGGATAATAAGTTTTGTCAATAAGAATTTTAACGGCCAGATAAAAGACATTGATGATGACAAGAAAATAATTGATGAGATAAATAAAAAAATTGAAAAAATAAGGAAATACTATGAAGGCTATAATTTCAATTTTGCAGTCAATGAAACATTATTGCTTTCTGACATTGGCAACAAATACTTCCAGAAAAACGAGCCGTGGGCTTTGATTAAAACAGACAGGGAAAAGGTACAGAAAATTTGCGCTTTATGCATAAACATTGCAAAAAACTTGAGCATTTTGATACAGCCTGTTTTGCCGAAGTTTTCCGAAGAGCTGCAGAAACAATTGAATTTAAAAGATTTGAAATGGAAAGATATTGGCTTTAATCTAAAAAACCACAAAATCGGCAAAGAAAAATTGCTAGTAAGAAAAATTGAGGAAAGCAAAGAAGAAGGATTTCCATTGAACCTTAAGGTAGCGGAAATTATTGAAGTCAAAGACCATCCCGATGCTGACAAATTATATGTTCTACAGATTAATCTTGGAAAGGAAAAAAGACAGCTTGTTGCAGGGCTAAGAGAATATTACTCTAAAGACGAATTGCTGGGTAAAAAAATAGTTGTTGTGACAAACCTAAAGCATGCTAAATTAAGAGGCATAGAAAGCCAGGGGATGCTATTAGCAGGAGAAGACAATAAAAATGTAGGCTTACTGGCAGCAAAAGCAGAGCCAGGAAGCGAAGTTAGATTCGGCAGCTTAAAAAACTCCAACAAAGAGATAAGCTTTGAAAACTTCCAGAAAATAAATATTAAGGTAAAAGAAGGGAAAGTCGTTTTTAATGACTTAGAGCTAAAAGACAATAAAGGAGCTGTTTCTGTTGAGAAAGTCAAGGATGGGAATGTTAGGTAGTTTTTTTACAGTATAACTAATGAACCATAACCTTTAAATAACATCTAAACACTACATTTTCTTAACATGGCTTCATTACTGCAAAACTTGTGGGGAAAGTTTATAGAAAATTTGGATATCTATACGCCAAAGGCCATAACAACAATTATTATATTAGTTGTTGGATTTGTAATAATAAAAATTCTTGTGCATATAATGAATAAGTTCTTTGAGAGGGTGAATTTTGACAAAAGTGTTGAAACTTTTCTTGACAATTTAGCTAGGGTTGTATTATGGGTAATTCTTATAATAATAATATTGGGAAATTTAGGAGTAAATGTCTCTGGCTTAATTGCGGGGCTTGGAATTATGGGCTTTATTGTTGGCTTTGCCTTGAAAGATACATTGGGAAACTTGGCATCCGGAGTTTTTATTTTGTTCCACAAGCCATTTAGGGTTGGAGACTGGATAAATGTGGCTGGTGTTGTTGGCGGTGTTGAAAAAATGGGCATAGCAGCATGTGTTTTGAAAAGCCCTGACAATATAAAAATAACCATACCAAACAGCAAGATATGGGGGGATGTGATACAGAACTACACTGGAAACCCAACAAGAAAAATATTCAATTTAGATGTAGGCATTAGCTATAATTCAAATATAGATAAAGCAATTAAGATAATAAACAATATTTTGAAAAAAGACAAGCGAGTTTTAAAAGACCCAGAACCTCAGGTTGTGACAAAAAGCCTAGGAGACAGTTCAGTAAATATAGCTGTAAGGCCAGCATGTAAGAAAGAGGATTATTGGGGGCTTTATTTTGATCTGGTAAAAATAATCAAGGAAGAGTTTGACAAAAATGGAATAAGCATACCTTTCCCGCAAAGAGATGTCTGGGTTAAGGAAATGTCAAAGGGAAAGAAAAGGAAAAAATAGTTCTAAAAAAATTTTTATCGGGAAGCATCAGCTTGTCTTTCAACTTCAAGCTTCTTTGATATTGCATTTGAAGCTGCATTTAATCTATAAGCATTGATTATTTCTTCTGCCAAGCAGGTTTCTATTGATTTTTTTGAGTTGAAAGATTTGTGGTAAGCTCCTTGAGCCATATATCTTAAAGTAGTATCTACACGTCTTTGCGGCGCGCATTCAAGTGCTTTAGGATATCTTGCACCGCCATATTCAATGGTTATTATTTCTTCGCGTTGAGCAGCATTTTCAAGAGCTTTTACAAAAACCTTTATTGGATTTTCTTTTGTCTGCTTTTCTATTAGTTCAAAAACATTTTCAACGATTGAACTGGCCTTGTTGGCTTTTCCTGTTATGTGGCTGCTTGTCTTAAAGTGCTTTTTGCTCTTATGCCCCGGTACCATAATCTTGTTAATCAGCCTTTCAACTATGAATATCTTGCTTTTATGAAACCTATTTTTTGCGTATCTTGCTCCTGTTTTAGGAACAATTCTGGGCTTTAAAGTAATGTAAGACTGTAAGCCAAGATCATCTACCTGGATTCCTTCTACACCCCATCTGTTGAAAGCTTTTATTTGTGGTATCATCTTGAATTATTTTATTTTCTAGCTTTTTCTAGTATACCCTTTAGTAATGCATCTAAACTTTGGTCATTTACCTTAATAACCTGCCATCTTACTCCAGGTATATCTCCTTTGCTTTTTCCCATTGCTCCCCCTATGCACTCAATCATGACCTTGTCGTGCTCGTCAATGATTTTTGTTGCGCCGTCTCCTGGGCAGAAAGCTGTAACTTGACGGCCATTCTTAATCAGTTGTATCCTTACGCATTTCCTCATTGCAGAGTTAGGCTGCTTAGCTTCTAATTGCACCTTTTCCAGGACAATTCCTTCTGCCTGTGAAGCTCCTTCCAAAGGGTCTGATTTAGCCTTCAGCCTTCTAACTCGCCTTACAAACCATTTATCAGCCCATCTGCTTTTATGCCTTCTCTCTTTAAGCTTCTTTCCGGCATTTATTCCTTTACTCTTCTTTCCCATATGCAGTTAAGAAATTAATCCTCATTTTTAAATGTTATGTATTTGGCATTTGATAGCTAAAAAAGAAAAATTTTAAATAATAGGAGAATAAAATATAGAATGAATATAAAAAGGGGCCAATATATGTCCAATACAAAAATAAGCACTTTTGAGGTAGTTCTTCTAATTGTAGGCATTACTGCTGCTGTTTTGGGTTTTCAGCTTATAAACCAAGTTTATATTTCAGAAGGAATGAGCTGGCTAATGATAATAGCAATATTCAACTGGCTTATGCTGCTTGTTCTGTTTGTATCATTAAGCTTAGCAGTTGATGTTTCTAAAAGGCAGCTTAATGAAATGAAGAATATGGTTTACATATTCAGCCAGAAAAAAGGCAGGAAATGATAGTTTAGTGCAAATCTAATTTAAATTTATTATCTTATCTAATATCTTATTGCCAATAATCTTTTTATCTGCCAAATTTATATGTTTAACTTTCTTTTTTTTATCTACAATAAAAACTTCATTAGTTTCTGTATCAAAACCTATACCTTTTTTGCCGACATCATTTGCAACTACAAGATCTGCATTCGCACTTTTTAACAGTTCGTAAGCCCTGTTTATTAGCTTTTTTTTACTTACCTTATACTCGGCTTTAAAGCCCACCAGCAAGATGCCTTTTTTTATTTTCTTTATATTTTCAAATATTTTTGTTGTTGGGGTTAATTCTAAATTCATACTTTGATTGCTTTTTATTTTAGTATTATTCTTGTTGTTGATGGTAAAATCAGAAACAGCAGCAGCATGAATCATTACATCAATATTTTTTAGATTTTTCTTAATTTCATTGAATAGTTCTTTAACATTACAAATTTTAATATCTTTAAAATTGTATTGAGGTTCTACTGCATTTACACCTCTGATTAATGTAACATCTGCACCTCTTAGAAATGCTTCTTCAGCAATATAAACCCCCATCTTCCCAGAGCTTTTGTTGGTTATAACCCTTACTGGATCTATTTCCTCTGATGTTGCTCCTGCTGTTACAAGAATTTTTTTCCCTTTTAAGTCATTTTTTCTTTCAACAGCTGTTTTTATTCTTTCAATAATCCTATCTAAATTTGCTAATCTCCCAACACCTTCATAGCCGCA
>JAZDMC010000055.1:0-2460 GCA_043801325.1 Candidatus Woesearchaeota archaeon
CCCCTATGATATGGTTGTAACGAAAGACTATAAAATTGCAACATTGGGGTCTCATTCTGCATTGCAAATACTTAACGGAGCGAATGACGAAGGCTTTAAGACTATATCTATATGCAATAAAGGCAGTGAAAAGGTGTATAAGAGCTTCAAGGTTGCTGATACTATAATCAGCATAAATGATTATAGAGAACTTCTTAAAATACAAGATAAGCTGCTGAAAGAGAATGCAATCATAATACCGCATGCTTCTTTTATTGCTTATATGGGCTATGAGGAGGTCGAGAAGCTTAAGGTGCCATATTACGGCAATAAGAAGATACTTAGGTGGGAGTCTGATAGGAATCTTGAAAGGAAGTGGCTTAGCGGCGCTGGATTAAAGCTTCCAAAAATATTCAAAGATCCTAAGGATATAGACAGGTCTGTAATTGTTAAGTTTCATGGAGCAAAAGGCGGCAAAGGATATTTTATTGCAAAGCATGAGAAAGACTTCAGAAAAAAGATAAAGCCCTACAAGGATGAGAAGGGTTATGTAATCCAAGAGTATATCCTTGGTGTGCCGTTATTTATACATTATTTCTACTCTTCATTGACTAACGAGCTAGAGATAATGGGCTTTGACAAAAGATATGAAAGCAACGTTGACAGCTTAGGAAGAATATCTGCCAGAGACCAGCTTGCATTGGAAAAGGTGGATCCTAGCTATGTAATTGTAGGAAACATTCCTATTGTTGTTCGTGAATCTTATTTACCAAGATTAATGGAAATGGGAGAAGCAGTTGTAAAAGAATCTAAAAAATTAGTTCCAGGTGGATTGTTTGGGCCTTTTTGCTTAGAAACAATATTAACTCCAAAAGAGGAGATTATTGTTTTTGAAATCTCTGCAAGAATTGTGGCTGGAACAAATCCTTATATTAATGGAAGCCCTTATACCTGGTTAAAATATAATGAGCCTATGAGCACTGGAAGAAGGATTGCTAGGGAGATTAAGATTGCTATTAAAGGGGGTAAGTTAAAGAAAGTGCTTGGGTAAAATGATAGGACACGAACAAATCAAAAAAATACTTGAAAATTATGATAAAAGCAATATAACTATAGGCACTCTTGGAGGGCATTCTGCTTTGGATATATGCAGGGGAGCTAAGCTAAATGGATTCAGGACAGTGGCTGTTTGCCAGAAAGGCAGGGAGAAAACGTATGAGAAATATTATAAAACCCGGGATGGAAAGGGAATAATTGATGAAATCATTTTGGTTGATAAGTTTAAGGATATTACTAAAAAGGATGTGCAAGAAAAGTTAAGAAGTTTGAATACAATATTTATTCATAACAGATATTTCTGGGTTTACTGCAATTTTAAGGATATTGAGGATAAGTTTTTAGTGCCTATATTCGGAACAAGGGATATGGTAAAATTGGAGGAAAGAGATATTCCAAAAAACCAATATTATATTTTACAGAAAGCAGGCATAAGGATTCCTAAAATTTTCAAGAGTGCAAAGCAGATTGACAGGGCTGTTATTGTAAAGGTTGCAGAAGCTAAAAGAAGTTATGAAAGGGCATTTTTCTTTGCAGACAGCTATGAAACTTACAAGAGAAAATCTGAAGAATTGTTGAAAAAGAAAATAATTACAAAAGATGCATTAAAGAAAGCTGTAATAGAGGAGTATGCAATAGGAGCCCAGGTAAATTTTAATTATTTTTATAGTGCATTGGATGATGAATTGGAGCTAATGGGGACTGATACAAGAAGACAGACAAATCTGGATGGATTGCTAAGAATGCCAGTGCCTGATCAAGTAGAGGCTTTGAAGTTTGTCAAGCCAAAATTAATTGAAACAGGGCATATTGCTGTAACAACAAAAGAAAGTATTTTAGAAAAAATATTTGATATTGGAGAAAAGTTTGTTGCTGCCTGCAAGAAAATCCATAAACCAGGAATAATCGGGCCTTTTGCACTTCAAGGTGCGGTTGTAGCTGATGAAGGCAAAGAAGAGATTGTAATATTTGATGTTTCTATGCGTATACCGGGAAGCCCTGGAACAATGTTTACGCCATATTCTGCTTATTTATACCATAAGCCAATTTCGTATGGCGAAAGAATTGCAATGGAAATAAGAAAAGCAGCAGATGAGGAAAAATTGGATTTAATATGCACATAAAATGAATGTAAAAAAATTTATAGAAGAAAAAGTTAAGGAAATAAAAGAAAAAGTTGGGGATGATATAGCGGTTAATGCATTATCTGGTGGTGTTGACAGCTCTGTTGTAGCAATATTAGCACATAAAGCTCTTGGTAATAGAGTGAAACACATATTTTTGGATGATGGGATGATGAGAGAAAATGAGCCGCAAACAATAAAATCTAGTTTTGCAAAAATAGGCATAAATGTAGAAGTCAAAGATGTTTCTGACAGGTTTTTTGAGGTTTTGGAGGGAGAAGAAGACGGCGAGAAGAAGAGA
>JAZDMC010000052.1:0-35063 GCA_043801325.1 Candidatus Woesearchaeota archaeon
TATTTCCTGTTTGCAAAAATAGTGTATGGAATCTCAATTGAATTATCAGAAATGTCCAAATTACCCTTGAATTTAATTTTTGATTTATTGTAGGTGTTATATATTGTAGATAATTTTCTGTTTAATATCTTTGAAATTTCCCTGAATGATTTTTTTTCTGCTTCTTTCAGGTATTTTGTAACTATCTCTAAGCCAGAAAGCTTTGCTTTGAAAGCAGAAATAGGAATTCCTGTTTTTTCAATTTTCAAGAACTGGTTGAGAATTTCCCGATTTTCTTTTTTACTTAATATGCTAACTAGTTCAGAAATATGCCTAATAAGATTTTCCCTGTTTTTTTGGTCCAATTTATGGCATATTATTGCTTAACCATATTTAAATGTTACTATTATGTAAACTAGTATTACTATTATGTAGACTAGTATTACTATTATGTAACCTTATACATCTAGAAAACCACAATTTTTAAAATTAGGTTAAAATATTAGAACTCAGTCAATTTCTTTGTTTCAGTTGCATATTTGACTATTGAAGTGTTTCCATCTGCACCGCCAGATGTTTTTTTTACGCTAATAAACTTATTTTTTTGGAGCTTGTCAATTTTCCTCTGAAAAGACTTGTAGACTAATTCTCCACCCTGCTCTTTGTAAATGGTATATAATTCTCCAATCTTTTTTTCCGAATGCCTTTTTATTATGTCTAGTATTGAGCGCTCGTCTTCTGTCAAGTCTGTGGATTTTTTAATTGTAAATTCGTTTATTTTTTTTGCTGCTTCTTCTGCATGCTCCAATGTTATTTTTCTTGAAGACTTGTCTTCTGCAATGTTGCCAGCTTCCCTCATTAAATGCAGCCCTATCCTTATATCTCCTGTCTCAGCAGATTTTTTTACTATTAATTCAAAAGCATCATCGTCAAAGACGTCTGGCGCAAATGCATACCCTACGCGCTGTTTCAGGACATCTCTTGTTTCTGCAAGGTTGTATGGCTTAAATTCAAGAGATTCTGGCAATAACCTGGATTTTACCCTATTATCCATGTCATCAAGCCATTCCTTGTCGTTTGTGACCAGAAGAATGGATTTTTTGTATATTTCTTCAAGAATAGCATACAGGAAATCAACTTCTTCCAGCTTATCGACTTCGTCAAAAGCAAAAACAGCAGATTTTTTGTTCAGCATATTTTTTACTACCTGGAACAATTCCTCTGTCCTTTTGTTATGCGTCAATCTATAGCCTAACTGTTCGCATATGTCTGCAACAATCTTGAATGTGGAGTTTTTCTGCCAGCAGTTTACATAGATTGGCACAACTTCATCTGTTTCCTCTTCAAGCTCATTAAGAACAAACCTTAGTGCAGCTGTTTTTCCAATTCCAGGTGCGCCGTAAATGAAAAGGTTTTTCCCGTTTTTTTCTGACAACAATGGTTTTATGATTGCTGCTATGTATCTTTGCTGCTTTTCCCTATGAGGCAGAATTTTAGGCAGGAAACTATAATCTAACGCTAACTCGTTCTTGAACAAAGATTCATCTGAATGCAAAATATCCTTGAATAACGCCATAAAACACCCCTCACTAAATTGTTTTGTATAGAACTATATAAAAACTTTACCTTAAAAAATAATAGAAAACAAAAGATTTACTCAGCTACGCATTCCCTATTACTGCATGTTTCTCCTGAATCACAGCCGCAAAGCTCGCAATAATTAACTAAGTCTCCGTTGAAGCAGAATTTTGGCTTGGTTATAGAGGAGCATTCTCCATAAAAACTTCCATCAGCGCATGTTCCTTGTTCGTTTGGTTCTATATCAAAAACAGCGTAGTCTGATTGTTTTTCTTTGACTGCAAAACCTGCTGTTTTTGGCTCTCCTGTAAGGAAGCCCAGGACAACAACAAACATAAATATGAGAAGCAGAACACCATAATAATTTGCGTTTTGGTTAACCATAAGGTATATTTAATAAAAAGAGTTTAAATAAGTTTCGTTTTAGAGTTTAAGTAAATTTAATTTTTCCCTAAAACCTTTATCCCATTCATGTAAGGCAATAAAGCAGCAGGTACTTTAATTGTTCCGTCTTTCTGCTGGTAGTTTTCCAATATTCCCCTTAAAGTTCTTGAGGTTGCTATTGCAGTGCTGTTTAAAGTATGCACAAAGTCTTTTTCTTGCCCTTTTTGATATTTTATATTAAGCCTTGTTGCCTGGTAAGATGTGCAGTTTGAACATGAGACTACTTCCTTGTATTCTTTTTCCCTGGGCATGTAAACATCTAAATCATATTTTTTTGCTGCAACTGTCCCTATGTCACCAGTGCAGATGCTTACAACTCTGTAAGGCAGTTTTAATTTTTTGTAAAGCTCTTCTGCATTTGTGATTAGTTCCTCAAAAAATTTCCAGGAATCTTCCGGCTTGCAGAAGATAAACTGCTCAACTTTGTTGAATTGATGCACCCTGAATAAGCCTTTTTCATCCAATCCATGAGAGCCAATTTCTTTCCTAAAGCACGGGCTTATGCCAACAAACTTTTTTGGCAGGTCTGATTCATTAAAGACCTTATCTGAGCACAATGCCCCTATTGCATGCTCTGATGTTGCTATCAAGTATAAATCTTCATTGTCAATCTTGTACATCATTGTCTCAAAATCACCTAAATCAGTAACGCCTTCATACTGCTTTCTTCTTATCATCAATGGAGGTTCTGTTAGTGTAAATCCTTTTTTCATCAAATTGTCGATTGCAAACCTCTGCAATGCTAAGTCCATTAGAGCTAATTCATCAAATAAGTAATAAAAGCCGCGGCCAGAAACTTTTGCTGCAGTGTCAAAATCTCCAAGTTTTAAATATTCTATTATTTCCCCATGGGACTTTAATTTAAATGGTGGTTTTTTTATTTCTCCCCATTTTCTCAGAACTTTGTTTTCAGTCTCATCTTTTCCTACTGGAACAGATTTATCAAGAACGTTTGGGATGCGCATGAGGTAATATTTTATCTCTTTCTGTAGCTTTTCAACCTCTTCTGTAAGCTTTTTTACTTTTTCAGGCAGCTCCTTGGCTTCCTTTATCTTTTCTTTTGCATCTTTGCCTTGTTTTTTTAATTGCCCAACCTCATCAGAAAGAATGTTTCTTTTATGCCTTAATTCCTGCTCCTGCTTCAATAAAACGAGGTATTCATCATGCTTCTTAATAACTATATCTACCCATTTTAGCTTTTCTAAGTCATTTCTTTTCTTTAAGTCTGCTGTTACAATATCCTGGTTTTCCTTGATGAATTTTATTGGGAGCATATTTAATTCTTTCTTAATATCTTTTTTAATATTTTCTCTTTTCCTTTCCAATCCAATGCTTCTTTTAAGACTTCTCCTATCGTGTCTACCGGTATTATTTTGACTTGATTTAGTTTCTGTATTGGGACTATTATATCCTTGAAATTTGATTTTGGAACTATTACAGTTTTTATTCCTGCTTCTATTGCTGCCTCTACTTTTGAAGTTACTCCACCTACAGGCAATACTTCTCCACGTACAGATAACGAGCCAGTCATTGCAGTGTCTTGCTTGACAGGAATGTTCTTGAATGCTGATATTATTGCTGTTGCAACTGCTATGCTTGCACTGTCTCCTTCAACACCTTCATGTGTCTGTAAGAATTGAACATACAAATCATAAGTTTCCTTTATGTCAGTGCCAAAATATTTCTTTATAATTGCAGATACATTCTTAATAGCTTCCTTAGCTATATCTCCTAACTTTCCTGTAGCTATTATTTCTGATTCTTTTCCACCAGGAGTCACTTCTGCTTCTATTGGCAGAATAATGCCGGAATATGGTGGTGTAACGCCAATAACAGCTAAACCATTAACGCGGCCAACTTTTTTTCCTGTTGTAACAATAACCGCATATTCTTTTTTTTGCTCGATATATTTGTCAGCAATCTGCTGTTCTAAGGTTCTTGCCAGATTTTTTGCATCTCTTACATGTTTTTCTGTGACTAAATCTGCTTTTTGCTCTTTAGCTAAATCTCCTGCTGCACGAATTAAACCACCTAAATCCCTTAATCTTAAAGTTAAATGACCTTTTCTGTCTGCTCGTCTTTTTGCTTCCTCTATTATTTCATCAACTGCTTCTTTAGAGAAATGGGGTATTTTTCCGTCTTTTACAATTTCCTGAGCTGTAAATACTGCAATTTTATTTCTATTTTCTTCTGTGTCTGGGAAAGTTTCTTTCATATATACTTCATATCCATAACCCCTTATTCTTGAACGTAATGCTGGGTGCATGTGCTTTACTGTCTCATAATTGCCTGCTGCTATAAGGATGAAATCACATGGTACTGGCTCAGTACGTACCATTGCGCCTGCTGATCTTTCTGATTGTCCTGTAATTGAGAACTTCTTTTCCTGCATTGCTGATAATAATTCCTGCTGGGTTGCTGGTTCTAATGTTGCTATTTCATCTATAAATAAAACTCCCATGTGTGCTTTGTGAATCATTCCTGCTACAACTCTTTCATGCGCTGGTGTTCCTAAACCTCCAGACTGGAATGGGTCATGCAGAACATCTCCCACTAATGCGCCTGCATGCGCTCCTGTCGCATCATAGAATGGTGCTTGCTTTTTTTTGAAATTATCAACAATAACTTTTGGTATTCTTACTTTGTTGTCTATTCTTTTGTTTAAGTTAAGGAAGATTACGAAAGCTGCTAAAAACATCATCCCTCCAAGAAAGAATGCTGTAAACATTATGTCTGATTTGTAGTAAGAACGAACCCACCAAGGCGCAAACATTGCAATCAAGACAAGAATAAACATGATTATGTTCTGATTTTTAAACATGTTCATGCCTTGAACGCGAGCTCTAGCAACTAAATTTCTGCCCTGGCCAGCCGGAATTGTCCTTATCATAGGAGCATTTTCATCATTAGGGTTTGGGAAAGAAACTATATCAACAAGCTTTTCTTTTGGCAGAAGTTCTGCTAAAGCCAAGCCTAGCATGCTTTTTCCTGTTCCCGGCTCTCCAATCAATAGAACATTTCTTCTCTGCTCAGCTGATTTTTTAATAACTTCAACTGCTTCGTCCTGGCCTAGAATCTGGTCAACAAGATTTGCTGGTATTTTTATGTCTGCAGTTGATTTGTAGTTTTTTGGTATTTTAGCTGCAACATCTGCTGTAGAAATGACTTTTTCTTTTGCCTTTGCAGGTTTTTTGGGCATAGTTTTAGGGGTGTATGGGGAATATAAAAAGGTTTTGGAACTGTAAGTTCCAAATACCCCAGGAAAATTTATTTTCCGCTGGGTTGTGGTTGAGTTTAAAGTATAAAAAACAAAATAACATGCAGAATTATTTTTTCCTTTTTATGAATTCAGCACTTCTTCTCCAATATATTAATGCCCTTCCATAGTCAAATACTCCTTCTCCGCCTCTTAGGCTAATAAGCGGCGCGAATCCTAATTGTCTGCAGCTTTTTATGTATTCATCTATAAAAGTAGGAACATTCATTTTGGAAATTTCTTCAATGAAGAGTGGATTCTGGTGGCTGTACAGAATAAAATAGACCATATGAGCTCCAACTGAATAAGAAACATTCTCCATCCACTCCATCTCTTGGGTTAATTCTTCAAAAATTAAACGAAATTCCTCTATTTCATCAGGTGTTCGACTACGCATTAGATTCCTCTCTTCTTGAACTTGAAGTTTTTGTTGCTGGAGGATATTATAAAGTTTTTTTCTGAAATTAAAAATGACCTCTAATGCTTCTTCATAGTTTTTTTTCATTCTTTCAGGTTCAAATTTATATTGCTGCATATTTTCCATATACATTGCAATCCCTTCAATAAATGTTAGCTCAATAAAATTCCTAAGCATTAGATATACATCTTTCCATACCTCTAACCACCTTTTTTCCAGTATTTCAGTAAATTGTTCATTTTTCTTTATTCTAAGAAATCTAGCTATGTTCTGTTTAGTGGCTTCTTTAAGTATAGTATATTTTTTTAAGGAACGCTCTGCTTTAATTCTTGCTTTTTTTCTTAATTTTAAAAATTCTGATTGATTTTTGTGCCATAGATGCGTCCCTTCATGCATCATAGTCTTATTTAATTGTTCAATAAAAAGATTTATGCAATGTTGATTTAGTCTTCCAGTAATAAAATATCCTATTTCCTGCTCAGATAGTTGATTATTGGTAATAACGCCTATCGCTAAAATATCTATGCATAATTTAATTTCAGGCAATTTTTTTCCCGGGTCTATTCCCCCTAATGACACTGGGATAGGCAAATTTTTTAGTTCGCTGATAGTGTGTTTTTCAAATACATTCCCCTTGAATTCTGATACAAGATTTATTTTTAATTTTGGAAAATTAAATGGAGGATATATTTCTACTAACTGCAAACATGCTCTTATTGCAAGTTCTGAGAAAGTATCAGGCAATTTATTGTTAACATCAAACTCAACTTCCCTTGAGCCAAAATGGAATTTCTTTTTGTATTTAGGCATGCATTCAATTTATTTTATTATAGATTTATAATATTTGTGATTATTAAATTTATAGAACAAAAAACAAAATAACAGGCAGCATTAAACAACCCATGCTATGGCTTCTTTTGACATTTATGATGTTTGGAATGATTCCAATGCCTGTTGCTACGATTAAGATTAATAATCCTAACCAGGATGAGAAATAAAAAACTAATATTGTAATTAATAAAATTACAAAGATGCAGAGCATTGAATAATTAACTTTTTCTACAAGTTTAACAAAGACTCTTGTTAAAATTAATGCTAAGAAAGTTGCTATTCCAGCTACAAATAATGATGCTGATAAAAATAACATTAAAGTGTTTAAGTCAATTGATGTCAGAAGTTCTCTAATTGCTAATACTGCTCCATTTCTTGCTTTGTTGATTGTGTATAAGGAAACTAATGAAACTGCCATGTTTACTGTGTTAATGCTGCCTATTAAGATTAAAAAAGAATAATTGCTTAGCTTGCCCATTATGCTGCTTCCAAGAATAGCTGCTTGTGCTGGTCCTAAACCCGGAAAAAAGCTTACAAAACTTCCGGAAAATGTTCCTGCAATTAAAGCCCTTATATTTTCAAATTTTGGAATTTTTATAGATTCTGTAATGTATTGTTTTGGGATTTCAACTTTATTTGATAAACTGACTATTAACATGCTTATACCGAATAGTCCAGATAATAATGGAAATAATGGCTGTTTCAAATTAGGCATTGTCAAGACTATTATTCCTAAAACTCCTGCCATTAAGAAAACTGAAAATGCCCAGAATTTTTTATCTAAACCTTTTTCAATCAAAATCATATACAAAACAACTGCTAACAATATCCACCCAATAAATGGCTGTAAAGTTTCATAAATATTTGGAACAATAATAATAAACAATGGAAATAATATTAAAGCAAGAATTAAACTAAATAAAGAACCAATAACTGTTAATTTAACTGCTTCATAACCCCTTCCTTGGAGCAATAATTTATGTCCTGGCAAAACTCCCATAGCTGTATCTGCATCTGGCGCTCCAAGAAATATTGCTGGAAGCACGTCTAGGAATGTATGTGTGATTGCCATTGATATAATGAAAACTCCTAAAGAAGGCAATGAAAAAATATCCAGCAAATAAACTGATGAGCTTACAACCAATAAGCTCACTAAATTAATATGAATTCCTGGAATAAGGCCTGTGAAAATTCCAGCAGTTATCCCAAGCAAAGATGCTATTAAAAATTCTAGGAACATTCGCAAAGATTTAACTAAGTTGTTTATATTTATTTATCTATAATTGCTGCAATAACCATCAAAACAGTATTTACAGGAAATATGCTTACTGCATTTATTGGGATAAGGCATTTTGTTGCACCAATGCCCCCAAAAATATATTTAAAATTTCCTGTATCACGAGCCAGGATAAAAAAAACTAGAAAGCTCCCTACTGCAGCAATAAAATCAAGAACTCCTGGTGATGCAATTGCCATTAAGTCTATTATGTCCATAATTACTGCAAAGGGTATTTTCCATGCGTCTTGAATAAAATCCAAAAAAATTGCTATTGCTGCTGTTAAAATGAAAAATAAGATTAAAATAATTAAGGGGTTTGCAATAAAAAAGTGTGTGAATATATTGTCAGAAATATAGTTTTTTAACGTTTCACTCATAATAGAATTTAGGTTTTCCAGAAAGTTTGTAAATGCGTTATCCGGCAGGTGATCAAAAACAGATTTTATGATTTCATTTTCAAGTTCTGATATCTGGGTTGAATTTATTGCCATATTAAAAGAATACCTTAATTTAATCTTTATAATAATTTCTATTATGAGATTTTATAAGTAAACATTTTGTAACACAAATAATGAATATTAAAAATATTACCTTACAACTCTTACCCTATCCGCAATAATCTCCATTTTTCCTTTGTACTCATCAACCTTGCCAATTACTTCTATTTCATTGCCTGTGTAAATAGGCATTGATTTGTTTTCATCTTTAAACATGACAACTGTTATTTGCTGGGGCTGTGTTATTTCCATTATTACAACTTTTTCAGTATCTACAACATTGCTTACAATGCCTTTTAGCTTTATAAACTCATCCTTGTTGTCTAATGTGATTTTTTCAATGTTTTTTTCCTTTATTTCCATATTGCCGGAGATTAAGTAGAGAAATAATATGCCTAGTAAAGAACATATAAGTGCTACCTTAAGAAGTGTTTTTTCCTTCATATTTTTTAGAAATGGTAACCTTTTTAAATTAATTGCCTTTCCTTTTGGCTATGCAAGGCACAATTGTAAATTTTAGAAGGGGGAGAACCACACAAACAACAAACCATATGATTGTTAATGTCAATAGTGTGGACAGCAAGGAAAAAGCTGCTAAATTAGTAGGCAAGATTACAGTATGGAAAAGCCCTGCAGGAAAAGAGCTGAAAGGCAAAGTTGCCAGCGCGCATGGAAACAAGGGTGCTGTAAGGGTAATTTTTGAGACAGGAATGCCTGGGCAATCTATTGGCCAAAAGGTAAATATTGAGTGATTCATTAATTAATTCTTGTGCAGATTGTTGAAAATGACAGAATAGTAAGAAATTTTTAAATAGGTACTGCTATTAGCATTATAAATGAACATTAAAAAAGCAATGCGAGTAGCAGTTCCAGTTGTAGCTACTTTCACTATTATCGGTGCTTCATGGGGTGTTTTTAATTATTCGGATGGAATGTATAAAGAATCCTATTCAAGTTTACAACAATATGGAGACAGAAAGATAGAGATGCCTTATAATGCTAGCCAAGATAATTATAAGATTGTTCCCTATGAAATAAAAAAAGATGCTGATAGTTTGGTAGCAAGACTTAATGATGGGAAAGATGCAACACATACTGATTATGAATCTGTTCTTAAATTATTATCTGCTGTAGAAGGGAAAGACATTGTAATGTTTATAACTTCTGGCGGGCTTGGAAAAACTCCCTTGGATAAGCAAAAAGGATGGAACACTGTTATAGAAGGAACTAAATCTGTATTAAATGATATGGGTTATAATACATTAATAGTAGAATACAGGAGAACTGAACCAAATTTGCAGCAGTTTATTGGAGAATTAATAACTGGCTTCGAGTCTGGAGCAGAGGATTTATCATTTACAATAAATTTTCTACAAAAGTATTACCCTAATCTCAAATTTGTAATGGAAAGTGAAAGTTTTGGTGCTATGCTTAATAATACAGCTATGAAATTTTTTGTTGATAATCAGAATGTTTACTCCATTCAAGCAGGAATTCTTGAAATTCCTAAATTAAGTGAAAATTATGCACCAAATAACACCTTAAGAATTAATGATAATGGTATTGAACCTGATTCTTTAAATGATATGAATATTCCGTATATAGTATTTAACAATCTAAAGAATTTAAATGAAATACTACAAGACTGGAAAAAAATAGAAGTTCCTGGTCATCGTTACAGCTGGGATTTAAAAGAAGTTAGGAATGAAATTACATCTTATCTCAATAATGTATTTGGGCAACTAAATTAAAATAGAAGCAAGTGGTTATTTTAGAGTTATTTCTTTCTTCCTGAAAATCATTGATAATCCTCCTAGAATACTTCCAAGAGCTGCTCCATACTGCAATATAGTCTGAGAATTTCCTAAATCTATTGGTAAATTGCCTGTTAAGCTGAGAATTAACAAAACTCCTGCTAAAACAAAAATCAGTCCAAGAATATTTCCCAGTCCAAAGCTGCTTCCTGCTCCTGCATTAGCAACTTTAGGAATTTTCATTTTACAAGAATGGGATGGATATTACGCCTTTTACTCCCAAGTAAACAAGAACAGCGCCTATTATAAATCCAATTACCAAACCCTTGAAAAAGTCTGCTGGGCTTATGAACATTGCTTTTTTATTGAACATTTTTAATCAGCTAAAAAGGAATCAAGGTTGTTGGAATTATGCCTTTTGCTACTAAAACGTATGCTAAAAATGCGCCGATTATGATGCCAAGAATAAACACCACTCCAGGATGCATCATAGTAAATAAAAATCCTTTTTTATTCATTTTATTACCTCTTTGATCTTATTTAGTTACATCTTTTGATTAACTTATATTTAAATATTGCCTAAAGCTATATTACAAAAAGCTGTTTACTTCTTTATAATGGAAAAATTTATTAATAGGTATTGGGAAAGGTTAAGTTAGCTAGCTATGGTGCTAATTATGGATAGAAAAAAGGTGTTTTTGTTATTGATTTTTTTAGTGTTTATGATAAGTTTATGCGCTGGCATTGTTCTTGCTGCGGATATGACTATAAAAGAATTTATAGAAAACCTTGATTTTAAGCGAGCTTATGAAAACTATTACATGTTTATTGATACTGCATTCTATTTTCTCTTTTTCCTTAGTATAGCCAAAGTAACTCTTGGCAGGCATTTTGAAGGAACTTCAGGAGGAAATGGTGTGGTTATAGCAGTAGGATTATCATTAACTGTGTCAGTAGCATACTGGGCGCAAAAGAATGGCTTTATGCTTGTGAATATATTCCCTATTGCTATGGCAATTATGGCGGCTTTAGCTATATTTTGGATTTGGAAGGCTATAAAGGGTGGAGAAATGCATGGTAGTTTACCAATAGTATTGATTATTACTGGTGTTGTATTGCTAGTGCTGTTTATTTTTCTCCGAGGAAGAATAGCTGGAAAGGGCCTCTTGTATTTATTCAGCTTCTTATTTTTTATAATAATTTGCATGCTAATAATATTTGGAGTTGGCGGAAGAAATAGATCAAATGTTACTGGGAATCCTTCTCCTAACAATGGACCTGAGATAAAGGAAGAAATAAGGGAAGAAGAAAAAGAGGTAGAAACAGAAGAGAAAGTAGATATAATGGAGCTTGTCGAAGAAAAAAAATTAAGCAGGGAATTAGGCAAGCTTATCAAAAAACTGGAAGACAATACTTCGAGCCAATCAACAAAAATTGTTATGGGAAAATACTTTCCAGATTTATGGAGAAGGATGCTAAGGCTTTATCAGTTAGAGGTTAAGGAATTAAAGATTGAAAGTGTATCAGAAGAGAAGTTAAAGAAATTAAAAAGGTATATTCCAGGTAAAACAGGCAAGTATGCAGAATTAAGAAGCACAATAGAGAAAGAAAGAACAATATTAAATGCCATGAATAAATACAGAAAGAAGTTAGAGGTAGACCTGGCTAAAAGACCTGTGACTAATGAAGAAATAAGAATGGATTTAAAATATATAAAAAGATGTGTTGATTTTTTAATCCAAATAAATAAAAAAGAAATACGTGAATTAAAATAAACTTATCCTAGGGCGACAAACCCATAAATCATTCCGATAATCCCGATTATGACTATTACCACAGAATATAATGGGCCTGATGTTGGGATTATTGCTGGCATAAAGTTCTGGATGAACGGCAAAATTCCTCCAAGAATTGTCAATACTGCTATTGCTATTGTTACAAATTTCTCAGAGCCGAAAAGATAGCTGTTGAAAAATCCATACAACAATCCAATTATTCCTACTGCTATTATTATAAATTGGTAACCTGGTTTTTCTACTGGTATGCTGCTGGGTAAAATCCGCATGTTTGAAAGAAAAGGCAATACTCCAGCCAGAATAATCAGAATTCCAATTATTGTAATCATTATTTTCATTTTATCTCTTTTTATTGGTTGGGGTATTTAAATTTTTTTATAAATCAAAAATGCGGCAATAAGCAAAAGATTTATATAAATCAGTATTCAAGGTTTTTTAAATGAGAATCAGTTCAATCCAAACACCAGAATCAGTCAGGCAGTTAGATGGTGATTTCTGGCGTGCTGTTAGGAAGTTGGCGAGGAGCAAAACAAAGTATTTTAGGAATAAAAACACAGAAAAAGTAGAGTCGCAAGAGGAAGTTCTAGACTTATTTCATTATTTAGAAGGTTTAATGAAGCAGATAACATTTAAGATTATAAATCATTCTGGAACTGTTGCTAAAGAGTTAGTAAACGAAGCTCTTGCAAACCCAGCAAAAGCGCAAGAAAATATGTCAAAATTGGCTAAGTTAGACCAAAGTTTAAAAGATTTGGAAGTTAACTCTGGAATTGGAAAGCAAATGTCAAATGCTGTAGGAAATTTTGCTAATGGCACACGAAGGCAGATTAATGCAACTATGAAAAATGCGCAATCTCAACTGGCATATACTGCAAAGATGAGGCAACAAGCGCAGAAAAACGCAAAACCTGCAGGTAAGTTAATACCCAGGTTTAGATTTGGCGGAGCCTAAATTCATAAAATGCAAATAAAACTTTCAAAAAAACCAAAAAACTGCAAGTTAATAGAGGGCTTTCCAGGTTTTGGTTTGGTTGGGACAATTGCATCTGAGTTTTTATTGGAACATCTAAAGTTTGAGAAGATTGGAAAGATAATTTTTGATGAAATGCCTGCAACTATTGCAATACATGAGGGCAAAGTTGTTGAGCCTTTAGGCATATTTTACAACAAAAAATACAATTTGGTTTTATTGCATGCGATTACTGCATCGTCGGGAATGGAATGGAAACTTTCTGACATGGTTGCAGAACTGAGCAAACAGCTTGGCGCAAAAGAAATTATTTCCTTGGAAGGTGTTGGAAGCAACGAGGAAACAATTGCATCAAGAGTTTTCTTTTACTCTGATAACGAAAAAAATAAAGCTAAATTCAAAAAAATAAAAATTGAGCCCTTAAAAGAAGGAATCATTATTGGTGTTACAGGAGCTGTTTTAGTAAGGGCAGAAAAAATTCCTGTAAGCTGTATCTTTGCGGAGACTCATACAAGTTTGCCTGACAGCAAGGCAGCTGCAAAGATTATTGAAGTTCTGGATCAATATTTGGGATTAAACGTTGATTACAAGCCCTTACTGGTGCAGGCAGAGAAATTTGAGAGTAAATTAAGGGGTTTATTGATGGAAGGCCAAAAAGCCCAACAGCTAAGTGAGAAGAAAAAGCTTAGTTATGTTGGATAAATTAATAATTCTTAGGTGTATCATAAGTCTTAAAACGCTGAAATTTTGCTGTTTTAGAGCTTATAAAGTAAAAAACTATTCTTATTTTTATGGTGCCTAATAAGTCTCACTATTGATTTTTAGTATGTGTTATAGAGTTCTTTTTGGTTTATTTTTATTCTATTGATTATTATTTGTTTAATGCTTAATATGAACTCTCACTTTTGGATTTTTGTATTAATAATTTTCAATATAGAAATAATGTTAAAGTGAATATATTGTGGAAAATAGATTTTATAGTTATAGTTTTGTAAAAGTTATTTAGAACTATATATTACTTATCATGTATAATTTAATTATATTATCCTAAAAGAGATATTTTAGGCTATGTATAGATTTTCTTGATTTTTATTGGTTATGATTAAAAGTTTTAAGAAATAATTGTCTATTATTGACAAAAAACAGAAGAAAACATATTAAATTTTCAGAAAAAATAATGAAAAAAATTAAAAACAATGAAGATTTAATGGAAAAAATGAAGAAAATAATTGCTTTAATGTTTGTAATTCTTATGTTTTTAGTTGGCTGTAAGCCTGAAAATACTGATGACAATATTATAGGTGAAAATGATCAAAAAGATGGCGTAAATGAAGAAAAAACAGGTTTTGAAGGCATTACAAAGCAGCAATGTATGGATTCTTATGGCAATTGGAATGAATGCGGTAGTCCTTGCGCTGGCACTGGAGCTGAGATGTGTGCTCAGGTTTGCCGGGTGCAGTGTGAATGCAGCGGAATAGCCGGATTTGGCTGTCCAGAAGGCTATAAATGCCGCTTAACAGGTAAAATTGCCGACGAGATGGGAGTTTGTGTTAAGGGATAGATTAATTTTATTTTCCAGCTGTAGAAGGTGCATAAGCGTCTGCAAGCCAAAGCTCAATGTCATGATTTTTTGAACTCATAACAGTTGCAGTAAGCAATCCCCATTCTCTAGGGTCATACCTGCGCTTAGTCATTTCAATGCCTGTTTGTTCTTTTAGATTGTCAAAAACCTTGTTCAATACACTATCCTTGGAGGGATCTAAGTATCTCTTTATGTCAGCTATAATAGAACGGTTGTATGAAGATGGATCCTCTATATGAGGATTGCCAGTGTAATCTGCTAGTATAGATAATCCAAAAATAGGATTTGGTATGGCCAGCCTGACATTGGTTAATAAAGGGTTGTTATCCAGTGTTTTTACTAATCTATAAACATCTTTAGGGTTAAAACCTTCTTTAATGAGTGTGTCATCAATTGTTTGTTTAGCTATAACTCCATAAGTTGTTGCCATAGTGGAAAAGAAGGTAATGGTTTTTGTTTTAAAAATGTTGCTACTTTGAGCTAGGAGAGCCTTTATTTCCTTCATAAAGCCCTGCAACACTCTGCATTGTCCATCTTGATTTTCTTTGCAGCCTGGCAATATTGGCATTCTCGTCAATTTCTGGATTTCTGCTGTTGCCTGAATAGCTGATACCCGATTGTATGCCTGTAATTAGTTGCGCAAGGGTTACATAGGTGTCTCCGCCGTAATGCAAATACACTGTTCTACCTTCCGGAGTATCAAAACTTCCACGTCCTTGTTTATGTTTGCTGTATTCAGATGCACTGCCAGAATATCTAATAAGAACGGGCTCTTTATTTTTATCTTTCTTTACAACTCTTGATTTGAAATTATTGCTCAAGTTAGTTGCTGCTAATAACCTGCCAATCATTACTGTATCAGCTCCTGCTGCAAGTGCTTTTACTAGGTCTCCTGAGGTTCTTATGCCGCCGTCAGCCATTACTTTAACACCATACTTTTTAGCAACCAAGGAGGTTTCATAAATTGCTTTTATTTCTGGTACACCATAACCTGTAATAAGCCTTGTGGTACATGCAGCACCAGAACCGACATTGACTTTAATAACATCAGCACCTGCCTGGCATAATTCATATGCGCCTTTTGGCGCTGCTACATTACCAGCTATTACTGGAATTTCAGAATCTATACTCTTTAATTGATCAATTAAGCGTATCATTTGGTCGGAATGGCCATGGGCTATATCCACAACAAGGATATCAACTCCGGCATCAATAAGCCTCCTTACTCTTTCTTCAGTTCCATTATGGATACCAATAGCTGCTCCAACAAGGTAGGAATTATCTTGTGCTAAAGATGGAGTGTATTCTCTTCCGTCAATATTAATTTTTTTTATAGGAGCTATTTTAACAGAATGTACCTTGTCTGCTTGCCTTTTTGCAGTGTAAAACTGGTGTATTATGCCTAAACCCCCCATTTGCGCCATAGCAATAGCCATGCTGGGCCCAGTAACATCTTCCATGTTTGCTGAAACTATCGGCATAGGTAATGTTATATCCTTAGTTAAGTATGTAGTTGTGTCTGCATCCTGCCTTGAAGCCAATGCCCTATATGGAGAACCAGCAATATCATCAAATGTCAACGCCATATGCTCATTCATAGATGCCAGATGCACCAGCTGTCCAATAAGAAATCCTCCTCTTGCAGTAGCTCTTTTTTGCTGCTGGGATTCTAAGTATAATTCATTATTTGTAAAGTTTCTTGTGAATACATTACCTCTTGTGAGCCCTAATGTCTTCTGATCCTCTTCAAAAATTTCCCAGATTATGTCATCAATATGCTTTTCTTTCTTCTTCCACATTAAGTTAACTAATAGGGATCTTTTTTTAAATATTACTACAAAAACAATAACGTTTAAAAAATCCTCAAAGAATCTCCTTAATAAAGTTAGTTACAATTTTTTTTGGTGTGGTTTAATGGAGCATAGTCTTGAAGAAAGAGTTTTACTGCCTGAAAAAGCAGGAGCAGGGGGATGATATCAATGAATTCAGGAATGGATTGAAGGAGTATTCTAATGGATTAAAGAAAGTAGGTTATGTAATACGCCATGGAACTAAAATATTGTCATCCCATGGAAAATGATGTGGATTATGCAACAGAATTATTGACAAGATTAGGAGTTGTTGTTAAGAATTACGCTTGATTTTGTTTACAATAAATATACGCAACCTCACCTTTAGGTGATTTGTATTGGCTTTCTGCTCTCAGTAAACTGATATTGTCCCTTTCCATATTTCTTGCAGCGCGTATTAAATCTTTTTCGAATATTTCCATATCACCTTCTTTTTTGAGATCATATATATGTAAGAAGTAGTGATTAGTGTTTATTTGTGATGTTAACTTAATGCCCATTTCTGTTGTTGTCTCTCGAAATCCATTAACAATAGAATCTTCTAATTTATCTTTGATATCTGTTTTCAGAATTTCTGTTCCTATTTGTCCAAGTTCGCTTAATGCTGCTTTTTCAGGCATTTTCAACTAGGAAGTGATGAAGAAGTTTTAATGATTTTGGTTCAAAAAATAAATTAGAGGTTACTGATTTTAACTCAAAGATTACCCAAATACATCCCCTACTTTCTTCTTTAATTCATCATCCATTTCAGAGATGCTTTTAGTTCCATATAAGTCCATAGTTGTTTTGTAGGAAAGATGTCCTAAGACCTTTTGGACTACTTCTAGGCTTAACCCGCGATCTTTGAGGATTCTGGCACAGCTATGCCTTAAGATATGGGGGTTGATGTTTTTAAGCTCAGGAATAGGGTTATGTAGATGAGCCATATGGCCTGCTTTGGCTACAATTCTATTGATTTCAGTAGGTGATATATAGCCTTTTTTGTTAAGGTTAGAAACAGCAGGGAAAAGATAGCCTTGTTTTGGGCTGTTTAGGACATACCTAAGGTATACCTTAAGGTCTTCAAGAAGTTGGTCTGAAAATATTGTTGCTAAACGTTCAATGTTCTTTTTGCCAAGAATGTTGATTTTTCTAGTTTCAATGTTAAGGTCTTCTATTTTGATTTTGGCTAATTCAAAACGTCTTAAGCCGCAATATGCCAGGAGTTTGATAATTAGTTTATCCCTTAGCTTTTCAGCGCTTTTGATTAAAAGCTTGATTTGATCTTCTGTTAAATGGAACTGGCTTCTTGTGTGGCCTTTTTTCTTTGGTGGTGGATTCATACAAGGTAAATATGTAACAGATTATTTAAATGTTACGTTTTTAGTATGTTTTGTGGGGTATTTTGTAATGATTTGTATAAAGTGTTACGTTTTAAAGAATGAGGTGTTTTGAAGGCGTTTAAGGATAGGAAAATACTTGGAGGTCTTTTTGTATAAGGTGTAGGTTAAATAAACGCAGGTGCTTGTTGTAAAACTGGAATGGTTTTTGGAGAACGTTCTTTAACCTTTTTACGTTTACCACCATTATCCCCCTTTTCCTTAACAGGGCCTGCTGAAAGAATGTAAAGCAATTCTTTTGTTGAACCTTTATAATCCCAATCTAGCCTAATAAGTCTTGTAACAAGATAGCATCCATCTTTTTGAGTAGGGGGGTGGTAATTTTGTTTTATCCTGTTTACTAACTCTTCACTAAGATTGACATCTGCAATAAGCTCGCCAAGTACCTGTTCACCTTGATATGATTTACGACCTGTAACAACAGTTTCTAATCTAGAGGAGTATAAAGAGGGGGAAGGATAACTTCTTATTTCACCACTTCTTGCATCTTCTTGTGCGTATCCCATTAAAATTTGATGAGTAGGAATAAAGAGAGAATCCATAGCCACAAGGCTCAAACAAAGAAGACCAGGTGTACGCTGTTCTTCTGTTCTTACATGATACGCTTCCATAACATAGTACAGGATATAGGCAGAATTTAAATATTTAATTAATTGCACATTAATAAATTATTTTCCATATTGAAATTAATCTATTAAAAACGCTTAAAAGATTTAAGCAATAACTAAAATGTATTAGAATAATTAAGCTTAAAAGTTTTAATAAAAAATTAAAAGTTTTAAGCTAAAAATTTACCAGTTCTTTTTGAGCTGTGTCTATACACAGTATGTTTTCTTTAGCCTGCAAGCGCTTGAACTCTGGATTCAGCTTAATATATGGGAGGTTGTTGATGTATTTCTTCATCAATGGAATCCCTTTTTCCACTAGTCTTGCAATGTACTCATTTACAACATAACCTGGAAAATCTGTTTTTCTGATTATATCTCCATAAGATACAAGGCCTTTTTCATCCTCTAATGCATATATGACAAGGAAAACATATTGCTCTTTTTTTGTTAATGGCTTTATGTCAAAGCTCTTTTCAACTGCATTAAAGGCGCTATATTGTTGGAGGAATATTTCTATTGACTCAATGCGCTCTGCAAGCTTTTCCGCTTTGTCATTAATCTCGTTAATGCACTCGTAGCTTGTTTGTATTTCACTTGTGTTTTCATTCACAGCGTCTAAATGCTCGTCTAATTCACTTTTAATGGATTTTAATGCTTCTTTGAGCTCCAAATCATAGTCTTTTGGTTTTTTTGAAAAATAGCGCTTCCTTTGCTTAAAAAACTCGTCAAAAATCATTACCACCCCTGCTTTTTGTAGATAAGGGGCTTGTTTAAATAGTTTTATATTGTAGAAAATATTAATTTAAACATAGTTATTGCTCTTTTAATTGCTTATAGAGATAGTATTTTTGCTTGCCTTGTTTAACTGTTCCTATGCCTTCCATGGCCTCTATTTCATCTAAAAGCCTGTAGAATGAGCTTTTTGAGCATAAGCCCTGGTCATATACAATCATGTCTTTTAATTGCAAGGCTCCTATTTGGGTGTATTTCCTTATGTATGCAAGTATGAGGTTTTTAACATATTCTTTTGAATTTCTTGTTACTCTTTTTACTACTTTTTCCCTTATTGTGGCTTTTTTTTGCTCTTCCAAGTGTGCAAGGCGCTGCTCTATTTCATATATTCCTGAATGTGTTTGAGGCATGTAAGACTCACTTCTCTTTAAGCTATCCACTTTCTCATTAAGGGCCTTTATACGCTCAGTAAGGCTGTCAAATGAGTAGTATGTGTCTACTATTTTCCTGATATCTTCTGGCCTTTTTGGGATGTATGACAATTCTAATTGGAGCTGCTTGATCTGGTTCTGCTGCTCTAGATTCTTTTGGTAAAGGTAGTTAAGCCACTGGAAGAGTTTTTGCGTGTCATTTTTTACATTAGAAAAGGATTTGGCTAAAAGGCTGTGCATCTGTGAAAGTTTTCTTTCAGTGCTTGATTGTATCCTGATGCCAAACATAATTTAATCAATAAACTGTATTTTATTTAAATATTTCGGTTTTTGGGAATATATTGGGAATATGCTGGGATGAGATTGGGAATACAGTAAGACGAAAAGTTTAAATATTTGGGAATAAATTGGGATTATATTGGGAATATAATGGGACTGATATGGGACTGAGACTACAAGTTTACCGTCGAGAAAGGGCCTGGGAATGAAGTGGGAATGAGACTAAGGTGATAATTAAAAAATGCACAAAAACCAAATCCAATGATAAAGAACAAATCATTAAAATTTTAATAAAAAAATAAATTGAATAAAAAATATTTTGAAAAAATGATAACCCAAAAATCAGATCAAAAAATGAAGGTTTTTAAAATAATGGTTGTTAGTATGCTTTTGGAGCTGGGAATATGGCTCAAAGTGAGGCCTGTGAAGGGCTTTAAAAGTGGGTTTTAGAGGGCTGGAAAAGGCAAAAATGGCAAAAAGTGAGAGTTCCAATAGGGCTGAAATAGGGTCTAAGAAGGCACTAGCAGTAGTTTTATCTAGGCTGGAGGGCTTTATAGGGCCAAAAGTGAAGGTTGAGCAGTATGCTACAGATGCTGAGGTAGCTGCTGAAGTGCTCTGGGGCGTGTTTATGAGGGGAGATATAAGAAAAGTGAGTGCTGACCTAGGCTGTGGCACTGGTATATTGGGTATAGGGCTACTGCTAGTAGGTGCCCAAAAGGTGTATTTTGTGGATTCTGATCAAGGTAGCTTGGATATAGCCCGGAAGAATAAGGAGAAAATGGAAAGTGAGGGATATAAGCTAGGAAAGGCTGTTTTTATGTGCTCAGATGTCAATGATTTCGATGTCAAAGTGGATTTAGTAGTGATGAACCCCCCTTTTGGAGTTAAAATGAGGCATATGGACAGGGTGTTTTTAAATAAGGCTTTTGATGTTGGCAGGATAGTATACAGTTTTCATAAGAGTGAGAGTAAAAGGTTTGTAGAAGCGTTTTCAAAGGACTGCGGCTTCAAGATTACAGATGTTTTAGACTTTGATTTTCCATTAAAAGCCACTATGGGCTACCATACTAAGCGTATTAAGAGAATAAATGTAAGCTGTTTCAGGACTGAAAAGGTAAATTCATGATTTTTGTATTTGCCGTCGGAGGAAGTACAATAAAATAATTAAACACTACTAATAAAATCTAATAAACTCAAAATGATTCATGAAAATAATAAAAAATAATTCAATAAACCGATAAAAATAAAACAAAAATCAAATTTAATCAATAAAAATCCAAATATTTTTAAATAGACCGAGGTTGCTAATTTTTATGGAAATTAAGGTTCTTGAGGATAAAAAAAACACATTGGTTTTTGAAACTGATGGAATGGGCAACACCTACCTTAATATTTTGAAAACCGAGTTATGGAACGACAATCATGTGAAGGTGGCTACTTTTGCTATAAAGCATCCGCAGGCATCTAAGCCAAAATTCATTCTTGAAACAGATGGTGATGAAGATCCAAAAGCTGCTTTAACTAGTGCTATTGGAAGGCTAAAGAAGGTAAGCGAGAAGTTCAAGAAAGAGCTTTCGGCAATAAAGTAGTTAGTTCTGGCTGAAAAGGCAAAATTTTAGGGTTTTAGGGCTTGTTAAAAGAGAAAATATTATAAATCTGATAGTGCCTAAGTCAAATATGAGCTTTATAAGGATAAAGAAGATTGATAGCAAAGAGTATGCTTATCTTGTTGAGAATAAGTGGTATAAGCGCAAAGTTAAAGGTAAGGGCAAAGGCCCAAGGCAGAAGGTTTCTAAGTATTTAGGCAGGGTACATGAGCCTGATAAGACAGACAATACTAACTTTTTCAATTTTAAGAAAATAGATAATTTAGATGATTATTTAAAAAATAATAGGAAGAATGAAATAATCAAAGATTTGGTTGAATGGGAGCTTTTCAGGCATAATATTAATAAAGAAGAATTTACAATTGATTTCAATAATAAAAAGGTAATTAAGGATAATAAAGAAGTTTCTTTGAAAATGAATGAAGGGTTTCTTAACAGCTATACTTTAAGCAGGGTGTTTAATCTGAATTCTGGAAGCAGTTACTTTTTGGCTAAATGCTTTGTTGATGCTGGTGTTGAGATTCCTAAAGAAGTATTTGTCGGGGTTTTTGGGAAGTAAAAATTTTTAATTCATACTTCTAGTTAAATATTTAAATAACACTTCAAATATGTTTGTAAATATGATGAAGTCTGAAAGTGGTGTAATTATTGGGTTAGAAGTGCATGTTGAATTGGATACTGATACTAAGCTTTTTTGCGGGTGCCCAACTAAAGGTTCTGAAGAGCCTAATTCTAGGACTTGTGAAGTATGTTTAGGGCAGCCAGGAAGCAAGCCTGTTTTGAATAAGAAGGCTTTGGATTTTGCTTTGAAGCTGTGTTTGGCTTTGAATTGTAAGGTTAGTAAAGAGCTTATATTTTCCAGGAAATCTTATTTTTATCCTGATATGGCTAAGAATTACCAGATTTCACAATATGAAATTCCCCTAGGCAATAAGGGAAGCTTGAAGTTAAGGTCTGGCAAGGTTGTGAATATTACTAGAGTACATATAGAAGAAGATCCTGCTGCTTTAATACATCCAGCTGGAATGCAGGAAAGCGCTTATGTTTTAGTGGACTATAATAGAAGCGGGAATCCTTTGCTGGAAATAGTTACAGAGCCAGAGCTTACAAGCGCTGGTGAAGCTCGTGATTTTATGAAGCAATTGATTACTATCTTAAGTTATTTGGGAATATTTGATGTTAATAATGGAATAATAAAAGCTGATGCTAATGTCTCAATTAAGGAAAGCGGTTATGTCAAGCAAGAGGTTAAGAATATAACTGGCTTTAAGGAGATTGAAAGGGCTTTGCAATATGAAATATTAAGGCAGAAAGCTGATGTAAGTGCTGGAAATAAGCTAGTTCAGGAGACTAGAGCATGGGATAGTGAAAAAGGCATTACATTTTTGCTGCGTAAGAAAGAAACTGAAGAGGATTATGGCTATATTCTTGATTCTGATTTGACTAAGGCAGAGATTACAAAAGAAATGATGGACAAGGCTAAGAAAGAAATGCCTGAGCTGGCCCATGATAAGGTTGAGAAGTTTATTTTAAAGCATAAACTGAAAAGGGAAGACGCTGAAATCATAGCTGCTGAGAAAGGGCTTGCAGAAATGTTTGAGAAGGTTGCAGAGGAAATTAACCCTATACTTGCTGGAAAATGGCTAAGAAGGGAGCTTGTTAGGGTGCTTAATTATAATAAGAAAGAATTGTATGAGATAGAAATGGATGAAAGGCATATGATTCAATTATTAAAGTTAGTGGAAAACAAAAAAATCACTGACAATGTTGCTAGTAAAATATTAGAAAAGTTAATTGAAAAGCCTTTTGATGTCAATGAGTATGTAAAGAAAGAAGGCATGGAAGCTGTTTCTGATAAAGGGGAAATAGAGAAATACTGCAAAGAAGCTATAGCTGAGAATTCAAATGCTGTTGAAGACTATAAAAAAGGTGAAAATAAGGCTTTGAATTTTATTGTTGGGGCTGTTATGCGTAAGTCCAAAGGAAAAGCCACTCCAAAAGAGGTTAATGAGATTATTAAGAGGTTAGTAGAATAATTCTAATTAAATATCGATATCTAAAACTTTGCTCATTTCTTCTTTAACTCTGCGTTCAAAATCAGTATTAGTTTCTCCTTCTTGTTTTTCTGTGCTTAAGACTTTCATCATTTCCTTAATTAGGGATTCTTCTTTTTCTATGTCCATGTTGCTGATTTTTATCTGGCCTAAATGCTCTTTTATTATTGCTGATTCTGCATCTTCAACTGAAGTTATATCTATTTTTATTTCCTCAAATTCCTTTGATGTTAATGCATTTGTGTTTTTCATGACAAAATAAGCTGATTTATCGTAAAGCTGCGTGAAAATATCCTTAAAGTTTATATCATAAGGCTTTCCAGAGGCTAAAGCGCCGTGCAACCTTATCAGCACGATAGTGTTGTTGAATTCTTTATCCTTAATTTCATTAATTATTTCATCATATACTTGCTCTGGAGTTTTTTGGCTACAATCTATTATTATTTTATGAATGTTATGGACTTGTATTGGGTGCCAAGTTAGCTTATTGTCTTCAACTATGTAAAAACCTCCTGTTTCTAATTTTTCAAGCTCTGAGAAAGAGTTTGGGAATAATGGACCTGGATAGGCTATTAAGCCATAACCTTGTACGTTTTCATGCTTTACAATATGCATGTGGCCTGCTGCATAATAATTGAAGTTTTTTGGCAGTAAAGATAGAGGTTGTGAAATTACATTTTCCATGTCTTTTGGTTTCAATTCATCAATACCTGAATGAAACATGAATATTTTATAGCCAGGCTCGTTTTCCAGGTTTTCCAGGATTAGGTTTTGGTAAAAGGTTTTTTCCAATGAATACTTTTTCCCCAGCATTCCTGTTATTTTTGCACCTGTTTTTTGGTCTATTGTAAAGCTCAGCTTTAATTTTCCATCCACTTCCTTACCTTTTACTACATTTTGGAATAAGCCTGCTTGCTCTAAAACATCAAGCATTGTTTTTCCGCTTGGAGAATAATCATGAGAGCCAGCTATTATATACACTGGAATGTTTTTGTCTTTCAATTGCTTGAATACGGTTACAACTGTCTTTAAGTTATCTATTCTTGGCAAAGAAGTGTTAAATAAATCTCCAGAGACAAGGATAAAATCAACTTGCTCTTCAATGCATTTTTCTATTGCTTTCTGGAAAGCTATTGTAGAAACGTCTTTTAGTTTTGGATCTCTCCAAGAGCCAATGTGACAGTCTGCTAGATGTGCAAATTTCATTTTCCTACCTTTTGTTCACAATATCCTATTAGATAGTTTAAAAATTCGTTTCCTTTTTGAATATCTGTGGCAGTAGAATTTCTACCCCAAATATTAGTTTCCGTTAGATACCTCTCGAACTTATTGTATGTATCTACAACAGCTTGGTCTTCTATAATTCCAAAGGTTTGCGCAGATATCATACCAATAGTTATACGATTAAGCCAATTCTTTTGTACTTTGAATTTTAGCTTTCCATGCACTATTTCATTGGGTATTTCTTCACTATAATCATCTCTCAATGATTTAGCATCCGCAAGCAATTCAGTTAAAGATTCCATATTAGTAGATTTAACCCCAAACATCTGTTTTAATCTGCTCTTTTTTAGCCCCTAAAGACTCTAGGATTGATATTGTGCTTTTTACAAATTCCGCAGGACCGCAAAGGAAGTACAATGAATTTTCAACATTATTGATATTTTCTTTTAGTAGGCTGGTATCTATTCTTCCTGTCCTTCCAGTCCAGTTATGCTCTGGATTTGGCCTTGTTATTGTCACAATATAATTAAAATTGCGGTTTTCTTCCCTGATTTTTTTAAACTCTTCATTGTAAACTACATCTGCAGGCGTTCTTGCGCTATAAATTAAGTTTATCTTATTTTGCAATTTTTTCTCGGTGCAGTACCTTATTATACCCATCAATGGGGATATTCCACAGCCTCCGCTTATTAAAACAAGGTCATTCTTCATATCCTCTGTAAAATGGGATTTGCCGAAAGGGCCTTTGAATATCAAATAATCGTTAGTTTTAGCTTTCCATAATTTTTTTGTGAATTCACCAACTAAAGCCACTGTAATATCCATGTAATCCTTTTGTAATGGGGTAGAAGAGATTGAATATGCTCTTTGTAGTTTAGGGTTGCCTTCAAACCTGACCATAAAGAACTGGCTTGGAAGAAAACTTATTTCTTTTGGTGTTTGAACTCTAAATGTCTTTACACTTGGAGCTTCATCTATTATTTTGATTATTTTAAGATTGTATTCTTGTACTGTTTGGTGGTTCATTTTATAAGAAAAAGAATACATTAGGACTTTTAAATGTTGTTGTTAATGCGGTCTTGACTTTATTATTGGGTCTATGTGGACAAATGCCTTTTCAACATCTTCCAGCTTTTCCACTTGCTTTTCAACTCTTTTACCTATTGTATGGGCCCTGTAGATTGTAAGGTTCCTGTCAACCTTTATGTGGACTTCTACTTGCACTAATGTTCCAACGTAATGGGCTTTTACTTCCTGGACATCTTTAACGCCTTCAACCTTCAATGATATATTTTTAATTTTTTCCAAAAGCTCTTTTTTAGGGCATTCTCCCATGAGAAACTTAATATTATCAACCCCTATGCCAAATCCCTGTTTTATTATCCAGAGCCCTATTAAGACAGCAACTATTGGGTCAAGAAATGGCAAATTGTAATTTGAGCCTATAAATCCTAGGATTGCTGCAGAAGCAATTAGTATATCATTCCTATGGTCTACCATGAATGCAAATAATGCCGTACTATTTGTTTTTTTCCATGCAGACTTTGTATAAAAATACATGAAAGATTTTATTAGAATTATTACTAAAAGGGTTAATAGCATTGGTATGCTAAAATTAGAAGAAACTTTGGTTATAAGCCTCTGTACAGCTATTCTTATTACTTCAAAACCAAGAACTACTGTAAGGACTGCGACTATTAATGCTCCTATAGGCTCTGAGCGGTAATGGCCAAAAGGATGCTCTTTATCCGGGGATTTGCTTCCAACTTTAACGCTGACAAACAATATTATGGAGTTAATGATGTCTGTCAATGAGTTAAGAGCGTCCGATATGATAGCTATGCTATTTGTTATAAAACCTACAATTAATTTTGATATGAATAAGAATATATTTCCTAGAAGGCCTACTATTACTGCGCTTTTTTTTGTGGCTTTCATTGTTTTAGGGTATTATTTTTAGTATTATTAAAGTTATCTGCTTTTATTAACACCAATTCTTTGGCAAAATCTTCTTATTTTACATTTAGAGCAAAAAGGGCTTATTGGAACACAAATATTTTGTCCATGAGCTACAAGCAAGTTGTTTATGTCATGCCAGTATTTTTTTGGGATTGTTTTCATTAAAGCTATTTCTGTTTTCTCTGGTGTTTTTGTGTTTACCCAGCCCAATCTGTTTGTTATTTTATGAACGTGGGTATCAACAGGAATTGATACATTTTTATTAAATCCGTAACACATTACAATTCCCATGCATTTTCTTCCAATGCCTGGAAGTTTAAGTAATTCTTGTTCACTTTTAGGAACTTTTCCATTATGATCTTTAATCAGAATTTTACATGTTTTTTTTATATATTTTGCTTTTGTCGGGCAAAAGCCAACTGGGTAAATTGCTTTTTCAATTTGTTTTTTTGAAAGATTTAGCATATCTTTTGGATTGTCTGCTAAATTGAATAGTCTTTTTGCAGCAGGACCTGTTGCAGAGTCTTTGGTCCTTAAACTTAGAATGCAGGAAATCAAAACTTCAAAGGGGTTTTTTGTTTTTTCCCCTATTTCTGTTGCAATTGGATTTTCAAACTGCTTTATTTCTTTTTTTAACAGAGAAATTATTTTAGAGATGTTTTTCATTCCCAAACCCCGGGTATTTTCTCACTGCATTTTGCGCATTTTTCATTCTTTACGTTTTCAATTCTTACTGAATAGCCGCTTCTTTTTATAAGTAAAGTATTGCATTTTGGGCAATAAGTGTTAGAATGCTTTTCATCCAAGATATTTCCAACATATATGTAATTTAATCCGGATTTTTTTCCGATGTTGTAAGCTTTTTCCAAAACATTGTAACTTGTAGAGGGGATATCAGTCATTTTATAGTCTGGATGAAATGCAGTAACGTGCCAAGGGATATTTTTGTCAATATTTGAGATGAAATCTGCTATTTGCTTTAGTTCTTTTTCTGAATCGTTTTTTCCTGGAATGATTAAAGTTGTAATTTCAATCCAGATTCCTAGTTTATGGGCTAGTTTTATTGTATCTAAAACAGGCTGCAATCGGGCTTTGCATATTTTTTTATAGAAATCTTCACTAAATGATTTTAGGTCAATATTCATTGCAGTTAAGTATGGCTTTAAAAGTGTTAAGGCTTCTTCTGTTTCATAGCCGTTTGTGACAAAAACATTTTTTATTCCTTTTTTGTTTGCAAGTTTTGCAGTGTCATATGCGTATTCAAAAAATATTGATGGCTCATTATAGGTATACGCAACACTTGGGATGTTTCTTTCAATACATATATCTATGATTTTTTCTGGCGGTAAATCGTAGCCAAATCTGCTTATTTCAACATCTATTTTTGATATCCTTTTTTCCTTTAATAACTTGTTTTTTAGGTCTTTTATGATTTGGGAGATGTCCCAGTTCTGGCAGAAATCGCATGCAAAATTACATCCTACTGTTCCTACTGAGAATATTTCTGTTTCTGGAAGGAAATGGTATAATGGCTTTTTTTCAATTGGGTCTATGTTATAAGAAGATGCTTTTCCATAAACTAGTACGTATAGTTTTCCATCTTTATTTTGCCGTACGCTGCAGATGCCCGTGTTGTTTGGCGTTATAATACAATTTTGTTTGCATGCAGTGCACTGGACTTTGTTATTCTCTAATTTTTTGTATAGAATTGCTTCGTACATAGCAGTTGATTATATTTATAAGTTTAAAAATATTATTAAAATTACTTTAGAAAGATTTAATAAAAAGAAGCTATTAGCAATAATCATGAGATGGGTTTTAAGGTCAAAGATTTATAATGCAACTGTAACAGAAGCTAATGTAAATTATATTGGAAGCATCACCATTGATGAGGAGCTAATAGAAAAAGCTGGTTTTTGGAATGGTGAAAAGGTTTTGGTTGTAAGCAATACTACCGGAGTCAGGCTAGAGACTTATGTAATACCTGGAAAAAAAGATTCTGGAGTTATTTGTATGAATGGTGCTGCTGCTCATTTAATCAAAGTTGGAGAAGAAGTGATTGTAATGGGTTTTGAACTAACTGATAAGCCAATTAAACCCAAGAATATACTTGTTGATAAAGAGAATAGGTATGTTGGGGGGTTGTGAGAAAAGTTAGAATTAAAAATAAAAATTACCAGGGCTTATAAGGCATCTGCGCTCCTGTTTCTGCAAGTATTCCCTCATATTGCTGGGCTAGAGGCGCTATTGTTGCGCCGAAAACAGCTAAAGACAGTGCTCCTTTGATGTCTCTATCTTGTTTGCTTTTTGAAAGGTACTCTTTAACACCACCAACAATAGAAGCGTAAGCATTGTCCATTTGTCCTAATGCTTGGTATAAGCTTATTGTGATTATGTCTGGATGAGCTCTCGTTTCACTTCCCTGCACTTGGTCCAGTCCCCTCTTTACTAATTCTTCAAGGTTTTCTTTAACTGCTTGAGGAACATTTAATACAGATTTTTCATTAGATAGAATTTCAGGATTCCTTGTTGCTGCTACTGCAAGCCAGAAACGTTCATGAGGCTTGTAGGCATCTTTTATTACATCAGGTAAAGTATCATAACCAACTTTTGCATCTGCTACATCAGAGTTAGAAACCCAGTGAGAACCTAAGCCGCGCATTAATTTGTATCTATTGCTTTTGCCACCTTTACTATAATTAAGTGTATCTTGTTTTATACCAATTGTAGATAAATCAAAGTCATAAGAAGTAAGATTTATATCAGTAATAGATTTTTGCTCTTCAACACTAGATGTAGCATTCTCTTCAGTACTATCTCCACCAAGTTTCTTTGCCATACCGTGTGGAAATGATGGAAGTGCTTTTCGTGCCATTTTTCTTTCATAAATCTGAATTACTAGCTCATATATAAAGCTTTCGGTTGTGACTACTCTAGAGTAATTAATGTTTGTGGAGGTACGTGTTTTGAAACCAACTTATTGTAAATATTGACCATAACTGTGTTGTAGAGGTGTGGGTTTTTAGTTAAATAATCATTCTTAATGGAAGAGTTACTTACTTCTAGGAAATACTGGTCCATACTGTCTTGGGCTGCCTTATTTCTAAGTTTTTTAAGCCCGTTGGTCTTATGAAATTGGTAATTCTTATAGTTTTTAAACCCTTCAATCAGTAGTTTTGACGCTTTATTTTTATTCCCTGCAGCTATTGCTGTTAGGCCTGCCTGTATCTGGTAGTCCCAGATTGAAGACTTGGTTTCTTTGTCCTTTTTAAAGAAGGGTATAGCGCTTTCATAAAGCCTTAAGGCTGTTTTGTAATCTTCTAACTGTTCTGATATTAGCCCCATGGTCCACTGCAATTGACCGGCAATTCCTGGCTTTTTTTCAGAAAAATGCATCGCAGCTAAACCATAAGCATTCCATACTCTATCAAAAAGTTCGCTTTTTCCTTTTTTACGTTCTTCCAATGCTTTTTCTTCGATACCAGCAGTTTTATCTTTTAAAGTTTTGAGTATTTTATCATCATACTTCTGAGAATTCTGAGAGGCATAAAACCAGACTAAATCATCAATTCCTCTTGTTGATGCGGACTGCTCTCTAAGATTAAATGCGTTTGTCTTTGCAATATTAGCATCCTTCGGCAATTCTCTTTCATTGCAAAGTTGTTCCAGCATATCATAGGCTTTAGCAGCATGACCTAGATATCCATTTTCTGTTAAGTAAGATTCTAAGATACTAAGTTCCTGTTTAGCCTTGCTTATTTCCCCTTGCTGAAAAAGAACAGTTACAGAGGACATTCCCCTTTCTAAGCCTGCGTCGGGATTTCCACCCTCAATAATCCCCTTAGCTTGCCTAGATATTATTCTATTTGCTACTTTAGCCATAATGATCTACCCCTATTTTTACAAATTTATTTCTTTTTCTCATATAGGCAAATTATGGAAAGAACCCCTATATAAATCTTTCTATTTATTTGTTACTTGATGGTAGTTATATTTGGCTATTTCAGGATTCTTCCTGTTCTTCTGCTCCAGAGAAGTAAGTCTAAATCATCCATTGGGATATCTATTTCGTTGCTGAAAAGCTTCATTTTCTGCTCTATGTCATAGTAGACCCTGCTTGTTAAGGGCATCTTAATTTCATCTATGACATGGAATTCAAGCAAAGAATTCAGAATATGCTTATCAAGAATAGCATAACCCTTAAACCCAATATTTCTCAAAAAATGAGATGCTTCTTTATATCCAAGACCTTTTATGCCTTTGTTAAAAGCAAAGAAATCCCTTAATTCATTAATGTTATCTTTTAATGACTCTATTTTATCCTTCAATTTAAAGTTAAAAATATTCAAATAGTTTCTTGTATGAATAATGTAAGCCGGCCTTAATGTATTAAAGCGGTAAATTCCTTCCAAGCGTTTAGTCATTTGTTCTGCTGTTCCATTAATCAATAAATCCCGTATAGAATCAATGGCTTTCAAGCCCATTTCTGCTGAAGTATTAGCGGTTAAGATGCAGAAACAAAGCTCTTCAAATATACGCTCATCACCATTCTTATCAACTTTCCTTAACTCCATTTTATTGTTTTCATAAAACCAGGAGTAAGGTTCATTATAGAATCTATCAAATTCCTTTAATCTTTTGGCTATTTTATTTTTTTTAATAGAATACTCTTTTTTCAGGTTTCTTATGCTTGAACTGTCTGATAGTTTTATGGTTTGCATTTTATTTTACTTTAGCATATAATATTGCATCTAAAAACTTTCCATCCTTTAAATGGAATTTTCTCATAATTCCTTCACGTTTGTAGCCATTTTTCTCTAAAACGCGAGCAGAGGCTTTATTTTTTAAAAAAACAGTAGCATAAATTCTTTTTAAGTGTAGTTTCTTAAACCCAAAATTAGTTACAAGCTTTACAGCTTCTGTTACAATGCCTTTTCCCCAATATTTTTTACCAAGCCAATAACCAATTTCTGCTTTATGATTCTCTATATTTAAAAAACCTGCTCCTCCAACAACTTTTCTATTGATATCTATTGCAAAATTAATTTCAGTTTTCTTTTTATTCCGTTTTTTGCAACGAGCAATCCATTGTTTTGCGTCTTTTTGTTTATAAGGATAAGGTATATTGCATGTATACCTATAAATAACCTTATCATTTATATTTTTGATAAGAGACTCTTCGTCGCCTTTTCTGTAAGGCCTTAATATAAACTTTTTTGATTTGATTATTTTATTCATTCTATCTCAAATGCTTCAGCCAGTTAGTCAGGTTAATCTGCTCTTCTTTTACTGCTCTTAAAAACAGCACTTGGTCATCTCTTGAGCCAAAGCGGTAAATGGAAATTCCTTTGCATCCAAGCTGGTATGCAAGCATATAAGTATTTTTCACATCATCTACTGTTGCTATGTTAGGCAATGTTACTGTTTTTGATACAGCATTATCTGTATATTTTTGGAAAGCTGACTGAATTTTTACATGATATTCAGGACTTATGTCATAGGAAACAACAAATACATTCCTTATGTCTTTTGGTATGGATTCCATATTCTGAATAGAACCTTTTTTTGCTATGTATTTCATAAATTCCTTATTGTAGAGATTTTTCTTCTTTAGGGCTTCTTTAAAATTTTTGTCGGCAGTTAAAAGTTCAGTGCCATCTTCAAGAACCCTCATAAAAGATAATGCAAATAATGGCTCTATGCCAAAAGAAGTATTTGCAATGATGCTTATAGAGCCTGTAGGAGCTAATGTAAGCCTGGTAGCGTTTCTTAATGGCATATGCTTTCCCTTAAAATACTTGGATTTTTTATTGTAAATGCTTTGGTCCCAGTTTGGAAAAGTAAGCCTTCCTTTAGCTAAATCTGCAGATGCTGCATCTGCTTCTTTTCTAATGAAGGCAATCAGTTTTTCTGTTGTTTTTACAGCTTTTTCAGAATTATATGGAATTTTTAGCTTTATGAGCATATCCGCAAATCCCATTATCCCTAAGCCTATTTTTCTATTTGCATAGACAATTTCTCTTGTTTCTGGAGTAGGATAGTTACACATATCTATAATATTATCAAGGAAATGGATTGCTTTATGTACTGTATTTTTTAGTTTATTAAAATCAATTTTTCCATTTTGGATCATGTTAGAAAGGTTGATAGAACCTAAATTGGCAGATTCATAGGGCAATAAAGGCTGCTCACCGCATGAGTCAGTAGATTCTAAAATTCCGAGTTTTGGAGTTGGATTGTCTTTGTTTATTCTATCAAGAAATATTAATCCGGGGTCTCCTGTTTTGTGGGCTGTTTCACATATTAATTGAAATATTTTTCCCGCACTTTCTTCCTTGATTTTTTCCTGAGTTCTTGGATTGATTAAATCATAGTTTTTATTTTTTTTAACAGCATCCATGAATTTGTCTGTTACTGCTACTGAAATATTGAAGTTTTCCAGAACTTTTTGCTGAGCTTTTATTGTTACAAATTCCTCTATATCAGGATGGTCCACACGCAAAATTCCCATGTGAGCACCGCGCCTTAAGCCTCCCAGCTTAATCTGCTCTGTAACAGCATCAAAAATCTTCATAAATGATAATGGGCCAGAAGAAAAACCAGTTACTGAGGTTATAACATCATTTTTCGGCCTCAATCTTGAGAAATTAAAACCAGTTCCTGAGCCTGATTTTGATATTTTTGCTGCATAATGCAATGCTTTGAATATTGAGTCTAGATTATCTTCAACTGGCAGAACAAAACATGCTGCTAATTGCTGCAAAGAACGTCCTGCATTGAATAAAGTCGGGGAATTTGGCAGAAAATCCAAACTTGCCATCATGTTATAGAATTCTTTTTCGGTTTTTTCAATTCTGCTTTTAACTTTTTTATTTTTTCTTAGTAAATTTTTAAACTCTTTTGTTTTTACAAACTCAAAATATTCCTGGCCAGTGGCTTGCCCTATTTCTTCCTTGAGCAAATATTTTGCATCAGCTAATGCTATATTGTTTGCTACTCTACTGAATAAATCCTCTGGCTTTTCAATTACTTTTCCTTCAGTATTTTTTTTCAAATACCTTTTTTCAAGTATTTGCAGTGCATTATTGCTCAAATTTAGTTTTGGCATTTTTTTAATACTCAATTCCTTTTCTTGCTTTTATACCTTTCTGCCATGGATGCTTTATATTTTTAATGTATGAAACATAATCTGCTCTTTCAATTAGTTCTTCCGGAGCGTCTCTTCCAGTAAAAACCAATTCAACATTTCCATGATTTTCGATTAAATCAATAACATCCTTTATTGGTATAAAGCCTTTGTTTAATACAACATTTATCTCATCCAATATTACAACATCATAAATTTCAGAACTTATTATTTTTTTTGCATGCTGGAATCCAAGCATTGCAGCTTCCTTTTCCTCATCATCTGGGTTAAATACAAATTTGCTTCCTTTATCCCTAAAGACATTAAGCTTTTGCTGCCTTTCTTTTACTGCATCAACGCCAAACTGGATTATGTCCATCCCAGGAAGGTGCCTTTTGATTGTATGGAATTCGCCGGTTGGCACTGATTTAAGGAATTGTATCATGTAAACTTTTAGATTGCCTCCTAAGGCTCTTACAGCTAAGCCAATAGATGAAGTAGTTTTGCCTTTACCATCCCCTGTTAAAACATGGACAAGACCAAGATGGCTTTTGTCTTCATCTCCTTCTACTATGATTTTTTCTTTTATTTTAGTTACCATCCCAACCCACTAAATAAGCTGTATATTTAATAGTTTTTCGGAATTTGAAGGAGAAAATAGTGAATAAATAGAGCTATAATCCCTGTGTGTTTAAACAAACTTCTTAATCATTTCTTGGACTCTCTGCATCTCTTGGTCAACATATTTTTTATGGGACCATGTGATTCTTAGCCTATCTCCTTTGAATCTTGGAATTATGTGGATATGGGCATGAGCTACTAACTGGCCTGCTATTTTGCCGTTGTTCATTATTATGTTATAGCTCCCATTGCCTATTGACAATGACAATGCTTTTGTGACTTTTTTTGTGGCTTTGATTAAATTTGCTAAATCTTCATCCGGAATGTCAAGCAAGGTTTCATAGTGTTTTTTAGGAACAACTAGGCAATGGCCTTTGTTGGCTGGCATAATGTCAAGAAAACTTATCACGTTATCATCTTCATAAACCTTAGCTGATGGTATTTTTCCATCAATTATTTTGCAGAAAATACAGTCTTCCATTTTGTTTCCTCTTTTTGATTGGGTAAGACTAGGTTATTATTAATAGTTTTGATAAAAAATGGACCGGCCGGGACTTTCACAATTTCTTTTCATTGCGAAGCACGGGTCACCGAACAAAGTGAGTGTGACCCTCTTTCTTTGCTCATTTCTTTTGAAAAGAAATGTTTTGAACCCGGAGTCTTTCCCTAGCCAAGGGAACACGATATTCTCCGAACACCAAACAAAGTTTGGCAATTCGCCAGATTTCGCCACCGGCCCATAAAGTTGGGGTAAGTACAACAGTTTAAAAACATTATTAATTAACCGTTAATTACAATAAATAAAATTC
>JAZDMC010000059.1:0-8241 GCA_043801325.1 Candidatus Woesearchaeota archaeon
CTAACATCCAAAACTATATAAACAAATTAAATTACCCATAATCAAAAATGATAAAAATTCCTTATGAGCAGATTATTGAAAGAATAAAAAACGAAGCTAAGATTTCTGAAAGTGAGCTTGATGGGAAGATAAAAGACAAGATGAAGCAACTTTCCGGATTAATAAGCAAGGAAGGTGCTGCGCATATTGTTGCTAATGAGCTGGGAATAAAATTGTTTGATGCGTTTACAGGAAAGTTACAGATTAAGAATATTCTTGCAGGATTAAGAAATGTTGAGACTGTTGGCAAGGTAACACAGGTTTATGAATTAAGGGAATTTACCACAAATGACAGGCAGGGAAAAGTTGCTTCCTTAGTTATGGGAGATGAAACAGGAACTATAAGAGTTGTTATGTGGGGAGACCAGGCTGACAATATCAAAAATATAACCAGAGACATGACAATAAAAATAGCTGGTGCGTATGTTAAAGACAACAATGGAAACATTGAGCTGCATTTGAATGACAGAAGCAAGCTAATATTAAACCCAGAGGGAGAAAGCGTAAAAGAAGTGAAACAATACAGCGCTGAAAGGAAAGCTATTAATGAGCTAACAGAAAATGATAATGCTGCAGAAATCTTAGGGACAATAGTGCAGATATTTGATCCACGATTTTTTGAAGTATGCCCAGAATGCGGTAAAAGAGTAAAAAGCGCGGAAGGAGCATTTGTATGCCCAGCACACAATAATGTTGAGCCAGACTTTTCATATGTCCTGAATTTAATTGTTGATGATGGCACAGAAACTATAAGAACAGTATTTTTCAGGGACACTATGGAGAAAGTTACAAATTCAAATAAAGAAAAAATTTTGACATACAGAGAAAATCCAGAAAAATTTGAGGAAGTCAAGACAGAATTATTGGGGAATATCGCAAAAATAAATGGAAGAGTCAAGAAAAATTTATTTTTTGACAGAATAGAGCTTGTGGCAAATGATGTTTCATTGAATCCCAATCCTGAAGACGAAATTAAAAGACTGGATGAAGAAGTAAAGAAAGTAGAAAGTAATTAATACTCCTATACCTTAAATCTTTTTACAATGATGTATTATACTCATGCAGCATTTGGGCTTCTCATTGCTTTATTGGCATTAGATTTTTTTAATGTTCATGATAAGATTCTTTTTGTCTTAATTGTACTGCTTTTCTCTGTTTTTCCTGATATTGACAATACAAAATCAAAGATTGGAAAAAAGAACAAGTTAATATCTGGAATAATTAATTTTATTTTTGGCCATCGCGGCTTGCTGCATACAATATATGTCCCCTTAATAATGTTTTTTATTTTTTATAACCTTAACAAAGAAATAGGCATAGCAGTTTTGGTTGGTTACTTAACTCACTTGCTTATGGATGCTATAACCAGAGCAGGAATAAAACCATTTTATCCTTTAATTAACAAAAAGATCAATGGATTTTTCAAGACGGGCTCTTTTATCGAAAAAATATTTTTTTTGGTTATTGTTTTCCTGAATTTGTATATTTTATGGAATTATATATAGGAAAATATATGCTGTAGTAGCACTGGACATTCTGAAACCTTAAAATATTGGCTTTACAGAGCTTATAAAGCTAAAATTCTATATTTTGGGGCACTGGACATTCACGAATGAGGTATTTAAATGAGTTAGCCCATATAGTACTTGCTGTGTGAAGTTAATCATATAGCACCTCCATCCCTGGAGCTGTAAAATTTATACTTTACATTCTCATAATCAAGGGGATGTTGAAATAAAATCCGAAAGGAATGAGGTAGTAAAATGAAAACAAAAATAGAAACTGAAAATATTGCCGGAAATATGCCGGAAAAAAAGTTTTCTACAGGAGCATTAACAGCTACTGTGTGGGAGAACCAAGGAAAAAGCAGAACAGGAGAAGATGTAAGTTTTAGAACTGTATCTTTCCAGAGACGCTATAAAGACCAAAATGGCGAATGGCAGAGCACAAACACTTTGCGCATAAATGACCTGCCTAAGGCTTCTTTAGTGCTGCAAAAAGCATACGAGTACCTTGTCATGAAAGAAATGCACGGAGCAGCTTGAACCTTATTTTGCTTTTTTATTTTTTAAGCGATAAATACAAAAAATTTAAAAGGTGAGAATAATGAAACAAATATTAATGGAACCAAAAATAATAGAAACTAATGAGAAAAAAACAGAAAAAAAAATTTCTAATGAAGAAAAAAAAATAGTAAAACAAATTACATTAAGTGATTTACCCGGTGTTGGGCCAGCTACTATCGAAAAACTAGAGTTAGTTGGTTACAATGATCTCATGTCGGTTGCTGTGGCTACACCAGGAGAGCTTATAGATGCTACTGGAATGACAGATGCAGCTGCAAAAAAAATCATTGCTGCAGCAAGAGCCTCTTTGGATATGGGATTTGAATCTGGAGAAGATGTTCTTGTAAGAAGAAGCAAAGTTCTTAAGATCTCCACTGGCAGCAAAGCATTTGATGTTTTAGTTGGTGGTGGTTTTGAATCCGCTGCATTAACAGAATGTTATGGAGAATATGGCTCTGGAAAAACCCAGGTAGGCCACACATTAGCGGTAAATTGCCAGAAACAATATCCAGGATCTACTGTAGTTTACATTGATACTGAAAATACTTTTAGGCCAGAAAGGATTGAGCAGCTTTCTAAAGGTGCGGGTTTAGAGCCTATGGATGTTCTTAAAAACATTAAGGTTGCCAGAGCCTTTAACACTGATCATCAGATGCTGCTAGCAGAAAAAGTTGAGGATCTGATAAAGAAACAAGGTTTGGATGTAAAGCTTGTCGTAGTAGATTCTTTAACTGCCCATTTTAGAGCAGAGTATATTGGCAGAGGTACTTTAGCAGAGAGACAGCAGAAAATAAACAGGCATATGAGGGATCTTGCGAAGCTAGCGCATATATACAACTTATGTGTTTATGTTACTAACCAAGTAATGGCAAGGCCGGATACGTTTTTTGGCGACCCTACACAAGCTATTGGAGGTCATATTGTAGGACATGCATCAACTTTTAGAGTATACCTTAGAAAAGGGAAAAAGGGAAGCAGAGTTGCCAAGCTTGTAGACAGCCCCAATATGCCTGAAGGCGAAGCAAGCTTTTATGTTGAGACAAGCGGCTTGAAAGACATTTAGTTTTTTCTTTTTATTTATTCTTTATTTTTATTCAATAAATTTTTAAAATAGTGATGATTATTCTTTATCATGGTTTACCCTATAGCAAAATTGATAATAGTGCCTTTTACAAGATTATTCATAAAAGAAGTAAACGGAATTGAGAATGTAACAACAGAAAGGCCTTTTATCATTGCATGCAACCACGCAAGCTATTTTGATGATTTTGCCGTACCTAGTGTCATCTTGCCAATTATAGACAAAAAAATTCATTTCTATGCCAATTCTTATTATTTTAATAATTATTTTTTGAGAAAATTCCTGGAATGGGGAGGAAGCATTCCAGTAGATCCACGTAAAGGCAAAAACCGCAAGAAAATAAATGAAAAAGCATTTCAGACAGCATTAAATTATTTAAAGAATAATGAAATTATAGGGATTTTTCCAGAAGGAACAAGGAGCGTTGATGGGAGACTGCAACAAGGAAGAACAGGAATAGCAAAACTAGCACTAGGGGCAAGAGTTCCTGTTTTACCTCTAGGAATAATTGGTTCGCGTAAGATACTGCAAAAAGGAAAGTTCTTTCCAAGGCCAAGAAGATGCAGGATTAATATAGGCAAACCATTATATTTTAGAAAATATTACCATAGAAAACCCACAAAAAAAGCCTTAGAAGGTATAACAAGAATAATCATGAAAGAAATTGCACGTTTGACAGGGCAAAAATATAATTATTAAAATGGCATATCCTCTTGGGAAAAAAATATTCAATCCAATAATCAACTTATGGATTAGAAAAGTAAATGGATTAGAAAATATACCGAAACAAGGGGCTTTTATTGTAGCGGCTAATCATGCCAGCTATGCAGACCATTTAATTATTGCATCTGTTTTGATTACTTATCTGAACAAAAAAGTGCATTTTCTTTCAAAGAAAGAGCATTTTGACAATATTTTTAAAAAAGCATGGCACACTTATGCAGGAGCAATACCCCTTGACAGGCAATCAGGTGGAAAAGAAGCATTAAGGTTGGCAGTGAAAGCCTTGAAGCATGGAAAAATTATTGCAATTCATCCTGAAGGAACAAGAAGCTTGACAGGAAAGATGCAAAAAGGAAAAACAGGTGTCGCTAGGCTGGCATTGAAAGCTAGGGTTCCTGTAGTACCTATTGGATTAATCGGGACTTTTGAGATTCTCCCAAAAGGGAAAGTAATTCCAAAATTAAAAAGAGCAGAGATGAATATAGGGAAGCCAATGAACTTCACCAGATATTATAATAAAAAAACAAATAAACAAGACATTGAGAACATTACAAGAATGATAATGAAAGAAATTGCAAGATTATGCAAGCAAAGGTATGATTTTTAATGATGAAAAAAGTATCTGTTATAGGGGCCGGCAGCTGGGGAACAACTTTAGCGATACTAATAGCAGAAAATGGCTATGATGTTACATTATGGTCTAGGGAAGATGACACTGTGCAATCTATTAATAATGACCGAGAAAACAAAAGGTTTCTTCCTAATGTTAAAACACCAAGCAATCTTCATGCCGAGAGCTCTATAGAAAAGGCAGCATCAAATGCCGATGTCATAATAAATGCTGTTCCAGCGCAATTTACTAGGGAAGTAACCAAACAATATTCAAGATATATTAACTGTGATGTCGTGGTTAATATCGCAAAAGGAATTGAGATGGGAACATATAAGAGAATGTCAGAAGTTCTTAGAGAGGAATTAGGCAACATTCCAATAGTGACTCTTTCAGGGCCCAATCATGCTGAGGAAGTAAGCAGAAAAATGCCAACAGCTACTGTAATAGCATCTGAAAATGTTAATTGCCTTAAGAACATTAAAAAAATCTTCCATGTAGACCATTTCAGGGTTTTTCCACATCATGACATAATTGGAGTGGAAATCTGCGGCGCTTTAAAGAATATAGCAGCAATAGCAACCGGGGTATGCGAAGGCTTGAAGTATGGAGACAACACAAAAGCAAGCGTTATAACTTTAGGTCTAATGGAGATGAATACCTATGGCAGGTTTTTTGGAGCTAAAAGAGCAACATTTTACGGCCTTGCAGGAGTAGGCGATCTAGTGGCAACATGCACAAGCAAACACAGCAGAAATAGGTTTGTTGGAGAAAAAATTGTAGAAGGAAAGAGCATAAGTGGCATCAAAAAGGAGATGAAAGGCATGGTAGCAGAGGGAGTGTATACCACGAAAGCTGTTTATGAATTCTGTAAAAAAAATAATCTTTACATGCCATTAACAGAGCAGGTCTATAGCTTGTTGTATAAACATAAGGATTTGAAAGAAGCTATAACTGACTTATTGAAGATAGAGTAAAAAATTAAAAATAAAAGAAAATATATTTTTATTCTTCTGTAAAATCCTCTAGCTTTTCTTTAAGCTCCTCGTTTTCCTTTAAAATTCCGCGGTTTCTTAAATACTCTCTTGCAAGTATCCAGAAAAGCAGTCCTAAACTTTTTTTGCCCTTGTTATTGGCCGGAACTACAAAGTCTATGTTGTTTGACTGGTTATTTGTATCACATATTGCAATGACCGGAATACCCATTTTTATAGCATCTGTAACAACATTTTTATCCGGTCCTGAGTCAACAACCAATACAATCTTAACTTCAATATAATTTTCCAGATTTGGATTGGTCAGTGTTCCTGGAGGATATCTTCCAGAAAATACTTTTGTTCCAGTAACCTTGCCAAACATTTTGATTGGTTTCCATGCACTTTCCCTTCTTCCGGCAATTAAGATGTCCTCTGGATTGTACTGCGCTAGAAATTTAGCTACTATATTTAGTCTTTCATCAATTTTCTGCAGATTTAATACTGACAAGCCGTCAGGCCTTGTTTTGTAGATAAAATTCTCCATATATTTTGTCTTGAATTTTGTACCTATATGCATCCCTGATTTCAGGTATTCGTCCGTAGGTACTAAAAATTTCTCTTCTACCATAATAATCACCTTTAATGCCTAAAAACAGTTCAGAACATGAACTGCAGTTTTTATTACCTCATGCAGTAGTATGCAAACCGTAGTTTGCATGTTGGTAATACCTAAAGAGAATAGAGTTTGGTTTAAAAAGGTTTTGGAAATCGCAGATTTCCAAATCCTAGGAAATTTCTAATTTCCGTAGGTTTCTTTATTTACTAAATCCGTTCCTGTAAAGCATTCCTACACCTACTGCACCCGGCCCAAGGTGTGCACCAACAACAATGGGAAGATAACCTCTTGCAACAATTCCTTCCTGCATACCATAAAGTTTAAACAATTCCTTAATATTTGTCTCAAGCTCTACTGCCTTTTTCTGATTACCAGTGTGGAGAACCATATAGTCAACTGTATCGAGTCCTAGAGATTTAAACTCTTTAATATCTATTTCTACTTTTTCAGGTATTTTACTAATAGCTTTATCGAATGTGCGTGCCTTTACAACTGAATCAAGGTCATAATCTTTCTCACTAATTTTTTTAGTTGACACTATTGGCAACAATTTCAATATAGAACCAATCAAATACCTTGTGCTACTAATCCTGCCTCCAGCATGTAAAAAGTAGAGTGTTTCTGGAACTGCATACATCTTTGCCTGTTGTGATAACTGTTCGGCGTACTTTACAGTTTCATCTAAGCTATGTTCTTTAGAGAATATACTTGCTTCAAGGGCTATGAATGCCTGGCTTGGGCCCACCATATGTGTATCAATAATTCTTATGTCTTTTGAGCGGGCATTATAACTCTGTGCCAAATTTGCACTTTTGTAAGTACTGCTCTTTTCTTTCATTAAGGTAAGAACTAAAGCACTTTTGGCACCTTTAGAGAACACATAATCATACATCCCAGTAAATTGAAAGTCATTTGCTCCAGAAGTTATTGGTGGTTTCCTTTTTTCATTTTTTATCTCTATTAGTTCAGCATAAAATTCTTCAGGTGACTTAGAGAAATCAAGTTTATCACTTTTTTCACCATCAAAGAGAATTCTTAGCGGAATCACTATTAGTCCATTCTGTTCATACCACTCCTCAGGAAAACTTGCTCCACTATCAACAATCACTTCAATATTACCCATACCTGCAAAGAAATAGTTTTTGCTTTAAAAATATTTCTTAACTACTTATTATGCACCTCTAAATCTTCATAAACAGGCCCCTTTGGGGTTAAAGTGCTCTTAACTAATATAAAACTGTTTATATTGATTTTTTTATTCTCAACTTTTATGTTTTTTAATTTATTAATGAATTTTTCTTTATCTTCTATGTACTTTACTCTGGCTAATGTAACATGGGCTTTGAAGCTTTTTTCTTTTTTAAATAATTTTTTGAGGTTTTCATCAATGCTCGTTTGCAGTTCTAAAACCGGTTCTTCAGGCTTTAATCCAACCCATACAACTCTTATGTATTTTTCACTTGGAAAAACACCTATTTTATCCAGGCAAACCGAAAAAGGATCAAAAGTTATTGTTTTGAGAGCAGTTTTTATGGCTTCAATTTTGTCAGCATGAACTTCTCCTAGAAATTTTAGCGTCAAATGAATCTGGTTTTTGTTTACGCAACTGATTTTATTCGCAGCATCATTTTTTATTTTTTCTTGTACCGCAGATAGATATCCTTTTACATCATCTGGAACTTCAATAGCAATAAATAGTCTCATAATGAGGGTTTAGAGACAAAACTATATAAAAATATTGGGAATGCGCAAGAATTACTTTAATCAGAATTAAATAAAAAATAAAACAAAAAGAAATAAGTTACTTACTCTTTCTTCTCTTCTTCTCCAAAATCTTCAGTATCTTCTACTTTTTGCTCAGATTCTTCAATTGCAGGCTCTTGCTCTTCGCTTCCTTCTGCTTGCTCTTCAGATTGTGCCTCTTCTTTTGGGCCTTCACTTTTACCAACAACTTCTGCAAAGCCAACTTTTCTCAAAACTTTAGTTACTCTTATTTTCACTTCCTGGCCTTCTTTTGTGTTGGGAACAAACAAAACAAAGCCATCTTTCTTTGCAATGCCATCTCCTTTCTCTCCTACAGCTTCTATTTTTACATCTATTTCATCTCCAACTTTGACTGGAGCAAAACT
>JAZDMC010000069.1:0-7159 GCA_043801325.1 Candidatus Woesearchaeota archaeon
TAATAAAACTAACTTATTTTTTCTCGAGAATCTGGTTATTTTCATTTAAGTTTACGAAAATAACTTCATCACCTTCATTTAATTCATCAATCAATTCTTTAGGAGCAATTGCATCCAATGTTTCATAGCTTACGGTATCCATTATCTGCACTTTGTCAGCGCTTTTTGATATGATTTGACCGGTTTTTTTTATTATGTCCAGAACTTCAACTTTGTCTATATGCTGCATATTAATGCTTCTTTCTCCTTTCTTATTTAAACCCTGGATAAAAAGTTTTAACTTGCTGTGACAATGTGTTCCACAAACAACAATTTCTTTTCTTACTACACAAACAGGTTCTCCATGATAGATGAAGTAACTTCCTTTCTTGAGTTCTGATGCTAATGCCATTTAAGTTAAGAATTTTTTTGTTGTTAATAAAGATTGTGAATGATTTTGATAAAAAATACTCTAATATGCTAAAACAGTCCTTTTCCAACTTTTAGCTCAGGAGAGGAATAGTCGAGACGTTTATTTTCAAGATCATAAAAACAGTTGCTCTCTCCTCTTTTAATAGTAGGCAAACTAAATTTCTGAAAATATGTCTTTACAATATTTGGCAGATTGGTTTTTCCATTCTTAGCCTCAGGAATAGTCTTTGCTAAATCATTAATCTCATGATACATCTTGTATACATGTTCGTATGGAACACCATCTTTGCTTTTTTGCTCCTGGGTAAAAAAATCTTCCAAGTCATCAAAATCCATATTAAGTTTGTCTTCAATTGTTTTTTTTGAAAGAAAAATGCCAAATGGAATATCAATCAGAGCATGCAGTTTTGTTTGGATAACAGTTGAGACAACCTCACCTACATACCGGCTTAGCTCTTCCCTTTTTTCAGGAAAATAGTGGGCACATGCATTATAAGCAAAAAAAGGAGCTGCTGTATGCAGTGAAGGACAACAGTTTATTGGTTTTAAGAATGCCTGGTAGAAATGCAATAAATTTCCGCTATGCTCGGTAAAATGAGGCATAATTGTTGGGACTTCTCTGAATGAAGTACTAGCTTCTTTTGCAAGATTTGCATATGCGTCCATAATATTACCAAAAGTTTCTTTAGATGTTACATATCGTAACCCAATTGCAGTTGGAAGGAACTTAAAATTAATTTTCAGATATGAAGAGACATTCTGATCAAAAGGGATTTCATGATCAAGACTGGTGTAAACAGCATGGAAGTCCATATTTGGAATTTGTGTTGGATGGCCTCGTTTGCTTTTTAAAAAATAGTGATACCAGTACCTTAAGATGCTCTGTGTAACCAATGCTGCACCTTCTACATCCGATATAGCCTTTTCGAGATTCATGTTAAATCAAAGTTAGACTTATTAAGAAACAGAAAAAAGACTGGTTTTTAAATCTATTGATTGTTTACTATTAGATAATAATAAAAAACGCCGCGGGGGAGACTTTCAGCATAAAGCGTTTGAACTCCCGTGCCCTTTCGGACAGAGAATATTTGTGGCCAAATGTAAGGTTTCTGAAGGACTTTAGCCCTTAGCAATCCTCCGCAATGGCCAGGCTATGCGACCGCGGCATCTAAAGAAGCAAGTATAAATTTATTTATAAAACTTATTATAATATCAATATCTTTTTAAACAAAAAAATCAAAACATTAAAAATGAAAAAAAGATTGGTGATTTTTACAGTAATTTTTCTTTTCATTAACCTAGCTTATGCGCAGCAGGACAAGCTCTATAACAGCCAGAACCTTGTTATAGACATAGATGTTTCTTCAGAAGCTGTAATAAATCCAACATCTTCTGACTATACTGTTGAATATATTAATGTAAACCTGTCGCATTATCCTTATGAGGACTTTAACCAGGAAGTAATCAGCATTGAGATTAATCCAGAAGCAAAAATAGATAATAATGCCCTACTGTTTAATTTCCAAAATCCAAAAAACAGGATAAGCTTTGGGTATAATACAAAAATAAAGACCAATAATAATATTGCAAAGATAAAGGAAAAAATAAAATTTCCTATATCAGAATTTCCGGGCGAGCTAAATCAATTCATACAACCCCGAGAAATAATAGATTCTGACGATAAAGATGTAATTCGTTTTGCTTCTGAAATTGCTGAAGGAGAAGATGATTTGTATGTGGTTGTGCATAAAATAGCGGAATGGACAAAAAACAACATTGAATATGACTTAAGCACTTTAACAGAGGAAGTAAGCCAGAAAGCATCATGGGTTTTGGATTACAGGCAGGGTGTCTGCGATGAACTAACTTCATTATTCATTGCAATGCTGAGGTCTTTAGGCATTCCTGGAAAATTTGTGTCAGGAGTTTCATACACAAACAGTTCACTGTTCTCTGAGAACTGGGGCTCGCATGGATGGGCAGAAGTTTACTTTCCAGGCTATGGGTGGGTTCCTTATGATGTTACATATGGTGAATTTGGCTATATAGACCCTACGCATGTAAAACTGAAAGAGTCTATAGACAGCAATGAGCCTTCTGTTGAGTATAGGTGGATTGCAAGAAATATTGATTTAGAGACAAAAAAGCTCGACATAAATCCTTCCTTAAAAGAAGCAATAGGAAAAATTGAAGATCCTGTTAGTTTGAATGTTGGAGTTTTGAAGCAGAACACTGGCTTTGGCTCATATAACCTTATAGAGGCAGTTTTGGAGAATAAGGAAGATTATTATGTTTCATCAGAGATTTATATATCAAAGCCTGAAGAAGTTGAGCTAACTGAAGATGTTTTTAGGAATGTTCTGTTAAAACCCAAAGAAAAAAAAAGCGTCTTCTGGATTGCTAAAATAACTGATGATTTAAATAAAAATTTTATCTATACTTTTCCTATTACAGTAAAAACTTTAAGAGGCTCTGAAAAAAGCACAAGTTTCCAGTCAAAGAAAAGTGATTTTATTTATTCTTTTGAGGAAATAAACAGCATATTGGAGCAAAAAAAAGAGGAAGAGGAAAAACTTTATTCCAGAGATGTGGAAATTAACTGCGGGATTGACCAAAAAGAATTTTATTCTTATGAAAAAGCCTTGGTTCAGTGCAAAATTAAAAATATCGGAAATACTGTTTTAAGGGATTTGGATGTATGTTTTGAAGCGCAATGCAGCAAAACTGATTTGAGCATTACACAGCAAAAAAGCTTTAATTATTCTATTGAAAAGTCTGCGGCAGGAAAGCAGGAATCTGTTTTAAGAATAAAGAATGCAGATGTATCAAAAGCAGAGTACATTGAATATACTGTTTTAGACAATCCAGAGATAGCAGTAAAAGACATAGAATTTCCAGAAAATGTTGAATATGAAGACAGCTTTAAGATTAGCTTTTTGCTGAGCAAAGAATCATTATCCATACCAGTAAATGTGAAAATCATTGTTTCTCAAAATAATTTTGAAAAAACATGGACTGTAGAAGAGCTTTCTGCTGACAGGAAGTTTATAATTAATCTGTTTGGTAAGGATTTGAAAAAAGGAGTTAATGAGTTTAATGTTATTGTTCAATATGAAGATGGAAACGGAAGGCCTTATGAAACAAAAGAAACATTTTCTGTTGAGATTGTTAATGTTACTTTAATGCAGAATGTTTTATTGGGATTAAACCAGTTTTTAATATTTCTTGAGAATTTAGTTACTTAATATTATCATCTGTAAGTCATCCTATCAATAAAATTAAAGAACCCTGGTTTTGTATTTTTTTTAACATAATCCATGAGCTTTTGGGCATGATCTCTTGTTTTTCCAGGTAGCATATCCCCTGAATTTAGCACATCATAAAGGTCGTTAATTGTATCAATGTCTATTTTTCCAGGCAATGTTTTAATGTTTTTTCCCAAAATTTTCTCTTGCAGTCTTTTTATTGATTTTTCTCTTAAATCCTCCCATCTGTTTTTCTCCCAAAACTTAAGTTTATTATATGCAAATTCACCTGTCAGATATGAAATTAAATACGCAATCCGGCTCCAACCAATAACCCTGCCATATGGAAAATTTTTGAAATTACTTTCTTCTGCCGCAAAGTATTTTACAATCTCTTTATTAAAACCTATCATATAATTGTTGTAAAACATTCCTCCAATAGTAGGGCCAAATAAAAATTTATATTTATCAAGGTGGTTAAACCATGATTCTACCTCTTGAGTTTTAACAACCACATCACCAGTCATGATTACTACTTTTTCGAGTTTCTTTTTTGTATGTGTATCCTTTACCCACTTCAATGGCCGAGCTATCAGGCTTTCGCTCCCGCCATAGATGCTTAAGTTAGGATATTCTTTTTTAAGGTCATCAGCATCATAATTCGGACAAGCTATAGTTACATCACAAACTGGCAAGGCAGCATTTACGACATCATCCAGCAGAAGTTGGGCTAGCTTAGCGCTTTCTTCATAACCATTAAACCTAGGTTTATCCTCTTCTTCCTGTTCATCTATTTCCAAGGCTATGTTATCAAGTTGCCTGCCTAATCTGGTTTTGCTATGTGACTTTCTTGGGAATTTATTTAATATTACAAGGTCTCCTAGGTTTGTCATAAACATTAGTAATGCAGTATCTTTTTTAAAACTAACTTGAAGTTATTTTCTTCTGTTGAGCTAGTTCTGAATAAAAAAATAACTTTTAACTATTCCTTTCTATATTGAAATTAATAAAATTTAACCATTTTTAAATTCTTTTCAATATTGTAATTAAATGAAAAAGCAAAAATTTATAAAGAAAAGCACTTTGTTTGTATTTTATGAACAATGAAAACAAAAATTTGGAAAAAATTGTTCCAGACACTTCTGTTATCATAGAAGGATTGCTGTCTGATAAGATAAAAAATAATGAGCTCAAGACAAAACAAATAATAATTCATGAAGCTGTTTTGGCAGAATTAGAACATCAGGCTAACTTGGGTAAGGCTGTTGGTTTTCTAGGCTTGGACGAAATCAAGAGGATTAAAGACATTGCACCTAATAATTTTGAGATGTCTTTTGGCGGTGAACGGCTTCGCGCTTCAGAAATAAGGCATGCTTCTTTAGGCGAAATAGATTCAATGATTAGGCAGCTTGCTTTTGATGAGGATGCTGTATTAATAACATCAGATAAAGTCCAATCAGAGGTTGCATTAGCCAGGGGCGTAAAAGTAATTTATTTCAAAAAGCCGGAAAGAGGCCTTAAAAAATTAAAGCTGGAAAAATTTTTTGATGAAACAACTATGAGCGTGCATTTAAGGGAAAATGTAATGCCTTATGCAAAAAAGGGGATGCCTGGGAACTGGCAATTTGTTTCATTGAGAAAAGCTGTTCTGAAACAAGAAGAAATTCAAGACATAAGTCGCGAGATAATAGAAGATGCAAAATTAAGAAGAGACGGATTTATTGAAATAGAACGTGAAGGCAGCACAATAGTCCAGCTTGGCAAGTTCAGGATTGTTATAACAAGGCCAGCGTTTTCAGATGGATGGGAAATAACCGCAGTAAGGCCTGTAAAGAGATTAAATCTTGATGATTACAAATTAACTGAAAAATTAATGAAGCGCATTGCAGAGCAGGCAGAAGGTGTTTTAGTTGCTGGTTCACCTGGAATGGGAAAATCTACTTTTGCCCAGGCATTAGCAGAATTTTATGCATCAAAAGAAAAGATTGTGAAAACAGTTGAAGCTCCTAGAGATTTAATTTTGCCGGATAATATAACACAATATTCAATAAGCCATGGTGACGCTCAGGAGATCCATGATATCTTATTATTATCCAGGCCTGATTACACTATTTTTGATGAGATGAGAAACACTGATGACTTTAAATTATTTGCAGACTTGAGATTAGCTGGTGTAGGAATGGTTGGTGTTGTACATGCAACTAACCCAATTGACGCAATACAAAGATTTATTGGAAGAGTTGAAATGGGTGTTATTCCGCAAGTAGTTGACACTGTTGTTTTCATAAAAGATGGGTTTATTAACAAGGTTTTATCGTTGAAGATGACAGTTAAAGTTCCTAGCGGGATGACTGAAGCTGATTTGGCAAGGCCTGTTGTGGTAGTAAATGATTTTGAAACTGGGAAATTAGTTTATGAAATCTACAGTTATGGAGAACAAACAGTTGTGATTCCTGTTCAAGATGTCAAACAGCAGTCAAAAGGCATCCATAAATTAGCTGCTGCAGCAATAGAAGATGAATTCAGAAGATACTCGAGAGACGCGCAAGTGGAAGTTGTAAGTGACAATAAATGCGTTGTTTATGTTCCTGAAAGGGATATTGCAAAAATTATTGGCAAGCAGGGAAAAACCATTACAATGATAGAAAAAGATCTTGGAATGAGTGTAGAGGTAAAAGAATTAGGAGAAAAAAATAAAGAAACAAGACACGGAGAAATTAGAGAATCGAAAAGTACGGAAGTAAATACAGAACAACAAATAGAAGTTCCTTATGATTTAAAAATAAAAAAGAACAGCATACTTTTGGATCTGGGCATTAAGATGCAGCACAAAGATGCAGATATTTATCTTAATGATAAGTTTTTACTTACAGCAAAAGCAGGAAAAACTGGCTTGATTAAAGTAAAGAAGAACAATAATATTGGAAAGATAATTCTCGATGGTGTTAATCGCGGAGAGAAGATAAAGTTGTTTTATGTAAAATGATCTTTGAGCAGATTCCAGTTGGAGTTATGCAGAACTTTTCTTATTTTATTGGAGATGAAAGCAGTAAAATAGGCGCGGTAGTTGATCCAGGCTGGCAGGTAAATAAGATTCTGGAGATTGCAAAGAAGCATAATATAAGCATCAAACTCATTTTATTGACACATGCGCATTACGACCATTCTCACGATGTTAAAAAAATTGCAGATTCTACAGATGCATTAGTTTATGTCCATAAGGAAGAGGCAGACGAGATAAAAAATAAAGGCATAGAAAAAATAAAAACAATAGAAGATGGCGATGAAATAAATGTTGGAAAGATAAAAATCAAAGTAATTCATACTCCAGGGCATACTCCCGGCAGTGTTTGTTTTTTAATCAATAATAAAAAATTGATAACTGGAGACACATTGTTTGTTGAAAACATAGGCAGAGTGGACTTGCCTGGAGGAAATGCAAGGATAATATCAGAAAGCTTAAAGAAATTAAAAAAATTAAATGATAATATTGAAGTTTATCC